>DMLA01000097.1 GCA_003453555.1 Chloroflexota bacterium
GCGGTCAGAACGGCAGCCTACTAATCAGGAGGTGGGAAGCCTGATAAGTTGGGGCTGTGCGAGAAGGGGCGCAGCCCTTTTCGAGGTTGCTCCAACGCGCCTTCTATGCTAAACTTTTAGATATGAGAAAGCCGTTATCCGTATCTCTGCTTTTCTTGCTCCTGTTCGTCCAATCTACTCTTCTGTCGCAGGCCGCGCCTTCCCTTTATCCGCTCCCGCAAGAGCCTGCTTGGGAGATCACCTCTCCCGTAGCCAACGCTCGATTGAGAGGCACGATAGAGATCAGAGGGAGCGCCTACTTGGGTGGCAACTTCTGGTTCTATAAGGTGGAGTATGCCCCCCTGAGCGCGCCTGAGGCCTGGGTGGTGATCATATACGCCGAGCGGGAGGTGAGGGAGGGATTACTAGGCACCTGGGATACGGCCACCGTCCCCGATGGGACCTACAATCTGCGCCTGACGGTGGTATATCCGGACGGTAACTACGAGCAGACGCCTCTTCGCCAGGTGGTGGTGGTCAACGCCGAGCCGACCGCTACCCCTACCCCCACCGAGACCCCCACCCCTACGCCCACGGTGGTGCTAATCGCCCCTACGGTGGTGGTCGTCCAGCCTACAGCGGTTCGTTTCACCCCCACACCAAGCCTGGTCGCTACTCGGACCTCCCTGCCGGAAGTGCCGTCCAGTGTAACCCTCCCGGATATGAGCACTGTCTTCAACTATTTCCTCTTCGGGGCTTTGGTGGCTGGCGCCCTCTTCGCCTTCATAATCATCGTGAATCTGATAAGGCGTCTCACCTGACCCTCCTTTAGGGTTAGGAAGATAAGCGATTTTGCAGGGGCTGGTCATCTGGGCTAGCCCCTAGAGGTGTTGAGCATAGATGGAGAGGTTACGAAGGTTATTCTTCAAAAGGCCCCATTGGCTCATTGTAGGGTTGGGAAACCCCGGAGAGCGGTACGCTGCTACCCGCCATAACGTGGGCTTCCAAGCGTTGGACCATCTAGCGAAGCGCCATTATCTATCTTTCCGGAAGGCGCGGCTGCAGGGCCTTATGGCCGGAGGGGAGATAGAAGGCCACCAGGTGGCTCTCTTGAAGCCCCTCACCTACGTGAACAGAAGTGGCGATGTGGTGGCCCCTCTACTTAAGGGGTACGGGCTACCCTTAGATCGCCTTCTGATCATCTACGACGATCTGGATCTCCCCCTGGGCAGGATCCGGATTCGGGAGCAGGGTAGCGCTGGGGGACATAAGGGGATGGCCTCCATCATCGATCTTCTCGGCCCGGAGGTCCCTCGACTGCGGGTGGGGATAGGACGAAAAGAGAATCTAAAAGAGTACGTTTTGAGCCCCTTCACTGCGGAAGAGCGGGTTATCATGGAAAAGAGTTACGAGAGGATCGCCGATGCCGTGGAGTGCCTAATTAGGGAGGGGCTCTCGAAGGCCATGGAACGGTTCAACCGGGAGGGGAGTTGAAGCTATCGGGCCTTCTATCTTTGGTCGATAGGTTACCAGGCTATAGCGACTTCTTGAGCAGTTTGGTTGAGGGGAAGCCCCTTTCTCCCCTCGCCATCCCTGAAGCGGCCCGCCCCTATCTCATCGCCGCTCTCAGGCGACACCTTGCGGTTCCCCTTTTAGTAGTTGCCCCTCGGCGAGATCGGGCTCAGGAGTTCTACGATCAACTTCGAGTTTGGTCCCCTGAGCCTGGGGTCTACCTCTTCAGGGAGCCCGATGTCCTCCCTTATGAGAGGATCCCTTGGGATAGGGAGACGATCCAGGGGCGGCTGGAGGCTTTGGCCGCAACGGTAAGCGATGCGGGTTGGGGTGAGGGTTGCGCTCCCCTTCTCGTAACCACGGCTCGGGGGTTAGTCCAAAAGACGATCCCGCGACCTACCTTTCTTAAAGGCCTGCACCGGCTCAGCCTAGGGGAAGAGGTGTCTAGAGAGAGGCTCCTTTCCTCCTGGCTCCGTTTGGCCTATAAGCCGGTGAGCATCGTTGAGGAGCCGGGCACTTTCAGCGTCCGAGGGGGGATACTCGACATCTTCCCTCCAGGCAGCGGGGAGCCGGTGCGGATAGAGTTGCTGGGGGAGGAGATCGAATCTCTACGCACCTTCGATCCCGCTACCCAACGCTCAAGGGGCCGCCTCTCCTCGGTTACCATAACTGTGGCCCGAGAAGCCTTGCCTCAGGATGGCGATCGGCTGGGAGGGTATGACCTTTCTTCCTCTAACCCCCAAGCGGCAGAGGAGTGGAGCCAAGAACTGGCTGCCCTCTCCCGGGGCGAGGTCTTTCCTCGTCTAGAGTTCTATCTCCCCCTTCTTTATGATCAGCCGGGAAGCCTCCTCGATCATCTTCCCCAAGCCCTTATCATCCTAGATGACCCCTTGGGGATCGAACGGGCCCTATCCGACTTGGAAGGCGAGATGGAGGATCTCCGCCAGGCTCTAGAGGCGAGAGGAGAACTGCCAGCCTGGATGGAGTCGCCCTACTTCACTAAGGATGAGATTCAAGAACGTTTATCTCCCTCTCTGGAATTTCGCCTTGGGGAGGAGTCAGGACTCGCTTCCTCTTTCGCTCCTTCCCCTTCCTATGGGGGGCTTCTGGAGGAACTGGTAGTTGATACATTGGAGATGCGGGGCCCAAGGAGGAGTGTGGTCCTGGTTTCGCGGCAGGCCTCCCGCTTAGCGGAGATATATAGCGAGTGGGGAACCTCCTTGGTTCCTAGCGAGGGGGTGACAGAGACGCCTCCCCCTGGAGCCCTGGTTCTGGTTCAAGGGGGGTTGAGTCGAGGGTGGCAGATTAAGGGCCATTTGGTTCTCCTCACCGATGCCGAGATATTCGGCTGGGCGAAGCCGAAGCCCCGTCGCCTTGCCCGGCCCAGGCCTTGGGCAAGGGAGAGTTTCTTCGCTGATGTGAGGGAGGGCGACTATGTGGTGCATATCGACCATGGCATCGGTGTCTTCAAAGGGCTGGTCACCCTGGCCACCAATGGCTTCGAGAGCGAATATCTGCATGTGGGGTATGCGGCGGGGGACAGCCTCTATGTGCCCACCTACCAGGCGGATCGCCTCTCAAGATACGTAGGGGCCCAGGATAGACCGCCGCGTATCGACCGCCTGGGAGCCACCGATTGGGCTCGCGTTAAGGCTCGCGCCAAGCGAGCGGTGGAAGATATCGCCCAGGAACTCCTGGCACTCTATTCCCTCAGAGAGGTGGTGGAAGGCTATGCTTTCTCCCCAGATACCCTTTGGCAAAGGGATCTAGAGGCCTCCTTCCCCTACCTGGAGACAGAGGACCAATTGAAGGCTCTGGAGGAGACCAAAGCCGACATGGAGAGGCCAAGGCCCATGGATCGGCTCATCTGCGGCGATGTGGGGTACGGGAAGACGGAGGTGGCTTTGCGGGCCGCCTTTAAGGCGGTGATGGATGGGAAGCAGGTGGCTATATTGGTACCTACCACCGTCCTAGCCCAGCAGCATTATCGGACCTTCACTCGTCGTCTACGCCCTTTCCCAGTGGAGGTGGAGATGCTCTCCCGCTTCCGCTCCCCGCGGGAGCAGGTGGCTATCCTTCGTCGTCTCAGGGAGGGGACCCTGGACATCGTGATTGGCACCCACCGTCTTCTCTCTCGGGATGTGGTCTTCCGGGATCTGGGGCTATTGATCATCGACGAGGAGCAGCGGTTCGGCGTGGCTCACAAGGAGCGGCTCAAAGAGATGCGCCATGAGGTCGATGTCTTAACCTTGACCGCTACCCCTATACCCCGGACTCTATATATGTCTTTGACCGGGGTGCGGGATATGAGCACCATCGATACCCCTCCGGAGGAGAGGCTTCCCGTGGTGACCCAGGTCTCTCCCTACGATGAGTCTCTCATCCGGCGGGCTGTGCTCAGGGAGTTGGATCGAGGGGGACAGATCTATTACGTTCACAACCGCGTGCGAGGCATTCGCCAGATGGCTAAACGGCTGGGGAGGATCGTGCCAGAGGCTACCCTAGCCATCGCCCACGGACAGATGGATGAGGGGGAACTGGCCCGCACCATGCTGGAGTTCGCCGATGGTCAGTACGACATCTTAGTCTGTACCTCCATCATCGAGAACGGCATAGATATCCCCAACGTAAATACCCTTATCGTCAACCGGGCTGATAGGCTTGGGTTGGCCCAACTCTACCAGTTGCGGGGCCGGGTGGGCAGGAGTTCCTCCCGTGCCTACGCCTATTTTCTGTATGACGAAGGGTACCTTAGCGAGGAGGCAAGGCAGAGACTTCAAACTATCCAGGAGGCTAGCGAGTTGGGTTCGGGGTTCGGGATCGCCCTGAGGGACTTGGAGATCAGGGGGGCGGGGGATATTCTGGGGAGCAGGCAGCATGGACATATCAGCGCCGTCGGTTTCGATCTCTACTGTCGGCTTCTGGCCCAGGCGGTGCGGGCCCTAAGAGAGGGGCGAGAGATCGAGGAAGGGGCCCTGGTGAAGAGGACACTTGAGCCCTCGACCGCTCCCCTCTTGTGGCCTTCCATAGATCTCCCTTTGGAGGCTCACTTCCCTGAAGGGTATGTTGAGGATGAGAGCCTGCGATTAGGCCTCTACCGCCGCTTGGCAGGTTTCACCACCCTGCGTGAGGTGGAGGAGATGAGGGAGGAACTTCAGGATCGCTTTGGTTCCCTCCCGGAAGCGGCGGAGAACCTTCTCTATCTCCTGCGGCTGCGTATACTGGGCTGGGAAGGGGAGGTACAGGCCATCTCCACTGATAGGGGCCGGATCATCATCGAGTTGGCCCGGGAGAGGGAGATGGTTCTCCCCCACGGGGCGTGGAAGCGAGGGAATCGGGTGACGATTCCTTTCTCGCTCGAGGACGAAGCATGGCCCAGGAGGCTAGAAAACCTCTTAAAGATGCTGGCCGGTGGATGAGTGACTAGCCTAGGGGAGAGGGGTCATCTCAGTACGATTTGGTCCCCTTCCATCTTCTCCACAATGGCCAGGGCCTCGATGGGGACCCCCAAGGGGGTCAGCCGTTCTCGGCCACCTTCGAAGGACTTCTCGATGACCGCGCCTATCCCTACCAGTTCTGCTCCCGCCTCTTCAACTATGCTGGCTAAGGCTTCGATGGTCTTCCCTGTGGCCAAGAAATCGTCCACGATGAGGACACGATCTTGGGGGCTGATCATATCGGCGGCTACTATCAGGTCGGCGGTTCCCCCTTTGGTATGGGAAGGGACGGTGCGTATGTAGATCTCATCGGGCATGGTGATGGATTTGACGCGGCGGGCGAAGACCACAGGTGCGTCAAGGAAGACCCCCGCTTGCACGGCTGGGGCGATGCCCGATATCTCGGCGGTGAGGACCTTGGTGGGGTGGTAGTGCCAGAACCGATCGGCTATCTCCCGGCCGACGATCACCATGAGATGGGAATCGATCTGATGGTTCAAGAATGTATTTACCATAAGGATTCCGCCACCCAGGTTCTTTCCTTCCTTCAAGATCTTTTCTTTCAGTTCCTTCATTGAGCCTCCTTTATCTCTAGATTACTTTCGGTAAGTGACCCAGGCGTCTGGCGACTCCCAGACCTCGACCGATTCCAAGCGGACCTTTAGGTTCTTTTTGAGTTCGTCGTAGATGAAGCGGGCGATGTTCTCGGAACTGGGGTTGATCTCGTCGAAGGGGGGAGTCTCGTTGAGGTTGGTATGATCGAGCCGGTCGATGAGGGGGTCTAAATCCTTCTTGAGGACTCTGAAATCATAGGCCATGCCTAAGCGGTCTAGGTGGCTAGCAGCCACACGGACGACTACCTCAAAGCGATGGCCGTGGAACTTCTCACATTTTCCGTCGTAGCCGCGCAGACCGTGAGCGGCATTGAAATGGCGACGAACAGATACATAATACATTGACCACTCCTTTCAGTATTCTTGAGCCCCGGATTAGGCTGGGGGTGGATCCCGTTCGAAACTTATCCCCTGGCTTTCCAGCCAGGCGGCTCGGGCCTCGGCCGCTATGGAGAGGGAGCCGGCAGCGCAGACCAGGTCGGCTTTCTCAGCCTGGCGCAGAGCCTTCCAGAGGGCCTTGTCGACCTGGGGTTCCATCTGACAACGGTGGCCCAGAGCGTTGACTTGCTGAGCCAGGATATTGGCGTCGATAGCCCGCGGGTGAAGAGACTGGGTCACGAAGACTTGATCTGCCAGTGGCAAGAGTTGTCTTAACATGGCTTCGAAGTCATGGCCATGCAAGGCACCGAAAATGAGGATCAGCCGCTGGAAATCGAAGTACTCTTTAAGGGCCTGAGCCAAGGCTTCAGTCGATTCTAGGTTGTGGGCTCCGTCTACCACTAGTAGGGGCTCTTCGTTAAGCACTTCCACTCGCCCGGGCCAGAAGGTGGTCTCTAACCCTGCTACTACATTCTGGGGAGAGAGGGATACTCCCTGCCTTGCCAGTTCGGCCATGGTAGCCACGACGGTGGTAGTGTTCACTAACTGATGGGCTCCCAGAAAGGGTATGGAAAGGTTGGCGTAGTCTCTGCAGAGGCTTGAAGAGCCCCCATTAGGCTTCTTATGACAATGCACGTCTAGTTTTTGCCCCTTCAGATCAAAGCCTTTCCTTTTCCAGGTCCAATCACGACCTGCCAGAGTCAGGGGTGCCCTCCGTTCTCGACAGACCCGCTTGATGACCCTTAAAGCCGTGGGTCTCTGGGGCATAGAGACCACTGGCCTTCCTTCCTTGATTATCCCCGCTTTCTCGAACGCTATCTGGCTCAACCTGTGCCCCAGCACATCCACATGATCGTATCCGATGAGGGTGATGACCACCACCGCCGGGTCAACGACGTTAGTGGTGTCCAGGCGGCCGCCCAGCCCCGTCTCCAAGATGGCCCACTCCACCTTCTCTTGGGCGAAGTGGGAGAAGGCCAGGGCGGTGGTGATCTCGAAGGTGGTGAGCCCCGAGAACCGCTCCGCTAGGGGCATCAGCCGCTCTACATGGGCCACTAATCGCTTCTCGGTTATGAGTTGTCCCCCGGTCTGGATACGCTCCCTATAGGTATGGAGGTGAGGGGAGGTGAAGAGGCCGGTCTTATACCCCGCGGCCCGCAGGATGCTCTCTATCATGGCCGCGGTGGAGCCTTTGCCTTTGGTCCCCGCGATGTGGACCGCTTTGTATCGCCGGTGGGGCTGGCCTAAGAGTTTCAGCAGGGCCGTGATGCGCGAGAGATCGAAGCGGCGAGGGCCTTCCAGAGAGCTTCTCTCGTAATCGACGAAGCTGTAGATATAATCTAGGGCCTCTTGATAGGTGAGCATCTAAACAGCCATTTTAGGGCAACTCTCTCCAAAAGTAAACAGTTGCCAGAAAGGCTCTGTCGTGCTACCATTGTTGAACTGTGGATAGGAAAGGGCTTGGCCTTAGCAAGGTCGC
>DMLA01000224.1 GCA_003453555.1 Chloroflexota bacterium
TGCGCGGCCCAAAAGGGCCTCGCGGTCATCGCCGTCACCGACCACAACACCATGGAAAACGTGGAAGCCGTAGCCTCCCTAGCCCGGCCCCACGGCATCCGTGTCATCCCTGGCATCGAACTCGATCTGGCATTTCAGGGGAAGTACTGGCATCTGCTCCTCTATGGCAAAAACCTGCAAAATGAGCACCTCGCTCCTCTCCTGGAGCGCATCCATCTCTCCAACGAACTCAGCGCCCATCTGGTTCACCAGGAGATGCTCCGCCGGGACTACCACCTTCCGCCCTTCGAGGTTATTAAGGCCCTGCGTCCCACTACCCACGTGGCCGATGTGGCCCAAGCCCTGGCCGATAAGGGATACGCCAGCGATGCCCTGAGTGGCTTCGCCATCATAGACGGGATGCGACTCACCTACGAGTTAGACCTCCCTTCCAACATGGTCCCCATGGCTGAAGCGATAGAGGTGGCTCATCAAGAGGAGTTCCTGGCCATCTTAGCCCACCCTGGCCGGGCGGTAGAAGGAGCCATGGAGATAGCCAGCGAAGAGGAACTCATAGGGATGATAGAGATAGGGTTAGACGGCCTGGAGGCATACTACCCTTCCCACACCCAGGAGCAGATCGCCTCATTCTTGAAGGTAGCAAGGGAGCACAAGTTGTTCATCACCTGTGGCTCCGATTCCCACGGGCCCAACCACCGTCTCCCCCACTCTTGGCCTGCTGGGCTTTGTAGAAGGTTTCTGGAGCATTGGGAAGTGAAGGTCTAAATCATCTATCTGGCCTTGACCTGAAAGGCCCTCTCTGTTAAAATAGATATGTGGATGCCCCCATCGTCTAGTGGACTAGGACACCACCCTTTCAAGGTGGTAACGCGGATTCGAATTCCGCTGGGGGTACTAGCACATAGGCGCGCACATGTAGAGGAAACGTGTAGTAGAGGGTTCCCTTGTGGCCCTCTATTACTATCTTCTGGACAAACTGCTTGAGGACTATCCTCTTGGACTTGGTATCGCCCGCGAATAGGGTCTCCCGCATTTGAGCAAGGGCCGCGGACAGGACCTCCGGTGAGATGTCGACCTGACCATGCTTCCTCTGCTCTTGTAGCACCCTCAGTTCCGCTACCAGCCTAGTCTTCTCAGTTTCCCGTTCGACCAGCCTTGCTCTCGCAGCTTGGGAGCCTGCCGTTTCCGCTAGGTCCAAAGACGAAATCGTTGCCCCTGTCTCTGGTATGCGCTCCTGCAGAATCGTCCCTCCCCTCTGCGCCTCTTCTTCCAACGCTTTCAACACAGGACGGGTCAAAATCGCTTGCGCATCGGCCCAGATCTTCTCCTCGAGAGACCCGGCTGGCACCAGAAAGTGGTGGGCTACGTCAACCCCCGCTCTCGGGCCGCATCCATAGTAATCGTACCGTTCAGATATGCTGCAAGCAACCATGCTCTTGCCGCCGTAGCATTCCACGATGCTCCTCAATAGTGATGAATCGTAGCTGGGAATGATCCAAAATGGAATTGCAGAGGTGGACGTTGTGTTCACCAGGGACGCTAGAGACGACTTCCATACCTTTAGCAATGAGTTGGCCGATGCTCACTTCGGAGCCTGTCATGTAGTCAGACATGACATCCTCCGACGACAAATGTCGGGCACACATCAGAATGTCGCCGAGACCGTGCTTGAAAAGCGATGATGGCAGGCTGAACGTGCTCGCACCGCTCCACATAGTCATTTCAACGCCACTCCACGGTGTTTTGTGTTGCTGCTACATTTGTTACCAACGCCTCAAGCTTCTACCTCTCGGCGGGCCCAACGGCCATGGAAGATTGTCAGGCACGCTTCCATCTCCCAGGGATTGCCTGAGCGTCAGCAGTTCGTTGCAAATGCCCTCGGCAATGAAGACTGTGTCGGACTTGTGCACGATGAAGTTGCAGCCCCACTCGATCCACCGGCGCTCTCGCTCGAGGCTGCCCGCGATGTGATGAACTCCGACTCCGACGCCATTCTCTCGACACAGGCTGATCACCTGGCGCACTGCCCACTCGAAAGTGGGATGGTCAAAGTCTTCTGGCACTCCGTGAGACACTGAGAAGTCATGGGGGCCGACCAGCACGCCATCCACACCACCGATGGACAGCATGTCGGCCAGATTCGCCACCCCGGCGGCGCTCTCGACCATGATGATCAGCACAGAATCTGCGTTGAAGTTTTCCAGGTAGGGGGCTGTGTCAGGGCTTGGGAACTCGCCCTTGGCCAGCACCGTGCGCAAAGCAGCGCCCTTGAGCGGCCTGTACTTTACAGCGCTGACCAGTTCCCTCACCTCGTCGGCGCTTTCGACATAGGGGACGATGACGCCGTGAGCACCCGAGTCCAGGGCCATGGCGGCGTGCGGGGACGAGGGTTCCGGAATGCGTAGGAGGGGGGCAGTACCGTGGGCGGCGTATGCCTGAGCAGCCCAGGCGCACGCCTCACGTCCGAGGGGGGTGTGCTCGTTGTCCAGGAATACGAAATCCAGGCCTAACTGGGCAAAGAGGGCAGGCCATCTGGGTTGGCCAAAGCCTTCTATGCAGATGCCATAGACGCGGCGACCTGATGCCAGCGCTTGCCGAAGTTCGCCTCCTAGCGTATTGACCTCCTTTAGAGATGGAATATCTAAGTGAGGTTAGGCTTGACACAAACGCTGAAATGCGGTAATATAGATATAAGATGCCTGCCATCCGATATCTGATCACCATTCTATCATGCTGCCCAACTAAAGTCAAGAGGTTACGCAATGAGTAATTCGGTGAGGCAAACATTCTCTAGGCCCAAGTTGTCGGGAGCTATCAGCGCGTATCTGACGGAATTCATCATCAACAATGACCTCGGCCCCGGCGATCCTCTCCCTCCAGAAACACGGCTCGCCCACGAACTGGGCGTCGGGCGCAGCTCCGTTAGAGAAGCCGTCAAAGCCCTCCAAACCCTCGGCTTTATCGAAGTGCGTCACGGTGATGGCCTGTACGTCCGCGAGTACAACTTTGACCCCGTGGTGGAGACACTCACGTACGGACTGCGTTGGGATCCCACCACCTTCTCGGAGTTGCTACAGATCCGCGTGTGGCTGGAAACAGCGGTGATCGGGGACGCGGTTAAGCAGATCAGGGAAGAACGCGTACAGCAACTGGATGACATCATGGAAACCTGGGCCAGGAAAGTGGAGGCCGGCCAGCCGTATGCCGAAGATGACCGCCGATTCCACCGTGTGTTGTACGAACCCTTGGACAACACGACGTTGATCAAACTGCTGGATGTGTTTTGGATTGCCTTTGCTAATGTGGGCATTGAGGACATCACGAAGGACCTTGATCCCGCGGAAACGCTACACGCGCACCAGGCCATTCTGGAGGCTGTGCGCGCAGGCGATGCTTCACTGGCCCGGCGGCGGCTCGTTCAGAGCTTCTCCCACCTCCGGAAACGGATTGATGAAGTGCTAAAGGAGGAATGGCCATCGCGAAACCCGGCAAGGGGAACGATATTGGGCGCAGGCAACAGCTTATCTACGGAGCATTGCAAGGAGTGACACCATTGAAACTCGAAGGTGTTATCGTTCCTCTCATCACCCCACTCCGTCCAGATGAGTCGTTAGACGAGCACGGGCTGGAGCGGGTCGTCGAGTATGTCATTGAGGGTGGGGTTACTGGGATCTTTGTGCTTGGTTCCAGTGGCGAGTTCCCTAACCTAGACAGCAGGACAAAAGAGCGCTTGCTACGCGCGGTGCGAGCGCAGATCGGCAACCGTGTCTCGCTCCTGGCAGGTATCTCCAACGCCGGTACGCGGCAGGCCTTGGAGCAAGGAAAGCGCCTGGCACGGTTGGGGGCGGACGCCATTGTCGTGACAGCGCCTTACTACTATCCGCACACCCAATCTGAGTTAGCTACCCATTTCCTGACTATCGCCCGCACGCTAGAGGTACCACTCGTTGCGTACAACATCCCACAGATGGTTAAGGTTTCACTCGAACCGGAGACCGTAGCCCGCTTAGCAGAAGATCCGTTTATTATCGGCATCAAAGACAGCGCCGGTGACATGGCCGCTTTCGGCAGATTCTTGGAAATCCGGAATGCACACGCTGACAACTTTAGCGTAAGCCAGGGAGCTGAGCAGGTAGCAGCAGAAAGTGTTTTACGAGGCGCGGATGGGGTTGTCCTTGGTCTGGCGAACATCGCCCCGCGCTTGTGCCGAGAGCTCTACGACGCCGCCAAGGCCGGAGACAGGGAAAAAGCCGAGGTCCTTCAACAGCGACTGATGCATCTCTACCCAATTAACGAGTACAAGTCATTCGTAGCGGGGCTCAAGACCGCTGCCAGCCTGTTGGATTTGTGTAAACCGATTGTGACAGCACCTTTTGAACCACTGGACGACGATCAGGTTGAGGCTGTTCGCCAGCGACTGGTGGATTTGAACCTGTTAGACAGATCTATTGAGGGGCTACATTGACCGACGCAAATCAAGTCGTCAGGCGCTTGCTGGACTACCTAGAGCCTCGCATTGACCTCGACCATCTCGAACGGGTGGCTGCCAGACACCGGGCAGCACTACGCTACGAAGAAGTGGACAGAGTGCCGCTAGTCTGTTACCTGCCATATGAAGGGGAGGATTTCACACCCTATCCTTACCCGGAAGCTTTCGCCGACCCGGCGAAATTGATGGTCAATGAGCTGCTCTCAGGCTTCACATCCATCTATGAGGCGGTGGGCCTCAGAGATGATGCCCCTTATTGCCTCCGGCCAAACTTGGGTATTGCCATTATCGCTTCAATGCTCGGCGGGCAAATCCGGGTGGTGGGTGATCAGCTCCCCTGGGTGGTGCCTTTCGAAGATATGGGCGCTATACAGAAGATTGTCGATGCACCGGTGCCCGACACATCCAGCGGACTGCTACCGCGGGTGCTGGACCAGTATGCTTACTTCCGCGAGGTGCTAGCCGGTTGTCCAAAGTGCCATGCTGCTTTCCAGCTAACCCTGCCCGACCTGCAAGGGCCATTCGATACAGCGGAGCTACTAATGGGCTCTGATATCTTCCTGGCGTTCTATCAGGATACAGAGCTTTTGTCTGCTTTCCTAAGTAAGATCACAGACACTATGCTAGTTGCGTATCGCCGGCTGATTGCCGAAGTGCGTGACAATATCGGACCCGAGTGCCAGTACCAACATGCCGTAGGGGTGAAGGGCAAGATCCTACTGCGTAGCGATTCGGTGCTCATGATATCGCCCGAGCAGTATCGCGACTTGGTGATGCCCCATGATGCTCGACTTGCCGAGGAATTGAATGGGATTGCCATCCATTTCTGTGGAAATGGTCAGCATCAGGTAGATAATATGCTTTCCATCTCCAAACTGCAGTGTTTGGACCTTGGTCAGTCGTGGATGATGGATGTGGATGCCATTTATGCCAAGGCCTCTGTTCGCAAGGTTCCCCTTGCACGCGTGGTGGTATCAGAGGCTGAGCTAAGGATGGATCAAGTTTCTCAGCGCTTCCCGACCGGTGTGATCCTGGTGTATAGAGCGGAGACGGTATCCCAGGGAAAGGAAGTCTGGCGGCAGTACGTTGGCGAGGCGTGTGGGAGAGACTGATCAGTGACCAAGCAGCTGACCTCCGAGCAAATAGAGGCGCTGAAAGCGATAGATACCTCTACCGTTTGCAATGCAATAGAGCGGTTTGGCGTGCGGGGGTCGGTAGAAGGCTTCTTCGGCATGGACATCCGCTGCCTGTCGCCCGAACTGGGTACAATGGTGGGGTATGCGATCACTGTGACCGTTGATTCGACGACTCCAGGCGTGCCTCAGAGCAACGAAGCCTGGCACGCTTGGTTGAAGGCAATGGAAACGTCTCCCAAGCCAAGCGTTCTCGTGCTCAAGGATATTGGGCCAGAGGCGCGAAAGTCCGCGCACTTTGGAGAGGTCATGGGAACAATCGCCAAGCGCCTGGAGGTCGCTGGGATCGTTACTGATGGGGGGCTGCGTGATATTGTGGAGCTTAAGCAATTGGGGCTTCGCTGCTTCGCCTCAGGCTTAGTACCCGCTCACGGAAACCCGCGCCTGATTGAGGTCAACCTTCCGGTGGAAATAGATGGCGTACGCATCGAACCCGGCGACTTGCTGCACGGAGACGTCAATGGGGTGACGACCATCCCGCTTTCGATAGCAGACAAGGTGGCCGAAGCGGCTGCCCGGGTGCGTGAGGAAGAAGCGGAATTGCTGGAGTACATTAAAGGGCCTGATTTCAGCGTTGAAGGCCTTTTCAAACACACCGTCACTCACTAGGTCCAGAATAGAGGCGCTGTTGTGACCATGGCCAAGGATAGAACTACTCTTTCGCAAGGCGGAACCGAGGAGAGGCCAAACATTCTCTGGCTCGGTGTGGATCAGATGCGTTACGATAGTGCTGGCTGCCATGGTAACCAGATCTGCAGCACCCCGCACCTTGACAAATTGGCCAGTGAGGGTATCATTCACCAACGCCTATACTCCCTGTCCCCTCTGTTCACCCGCACGAGCTTCGATGTTCACTGGGCACTATGCGTTGAAGCACGGCGTAGGCACAAGTTGCGATTCGTACCACGCGCTGGCTAGGAATTTGCCCGATCTGGAGTCCTTGTTGCACCATCGGCTCAAGGCGCAAGGCTATCGCTGTGGCTTTGCCGGGAAATGGCACGTCGACGCAGATCTTGGACCCGTAGATCACGGCTTCGAAGGGATGAACCTTCCAGGCTACGGCGACCTGAAGCAGGAACCACAGTTTCAGCGCTATTTGCGAGCTAACGGCCTGAGCTACGGGTCCATCCAGGAGCCGATCTATGCCAATCCGGGCAAACAGACATTGTCTGCGGGGCGGTGGAACGGCCCGGTTGAATCCACGCCAACGCACTACCTGGCAGATTACACCACTGACATGCTCACTCGCTTCGCCGCGGACGGACAACCTTTTTTCTTGACATGTCAGTTCTGGGGTCCCCATAGTCCCTACTTGCCCTCGCCCGAGTTTGCTGGCCGGCACGATCCCCGCGCCATTCCGCCCTGGATCAACTTCGATGATGACCATCAGGGGAAACCTGACAGTGTGACACGCTTCAATTCAGACTTTTATCGTACATTTGCCAACTACAGGTGGTCGGACTGGCAGCAGGTTATCGCTTTTTGCTACGATTTCACCACGATGATAGATGCGCAGATTGGTCGCATCGTGGATCGATTGGATCAGCTTGGGGTGGCGGAGAACACAATAGTCATCTTTGAGTCAGATCACGGCGACTCGCTTGGCTGCCACCATGGGCTTTTCGACAAGGGCCACATGTACCAGGAGGATTATCGCATACCGTTACTCGTCCGGTGGCCGGCGAGGGTTTGCGCTGGCACGAAGTGTGACGAACTGGTCTACAACATGGACCTGATGCCAATCATCCTGGACATCATAGGGCAACCAGACGACCTCTTGGATGGCAAATCATTCCTGCCATGCCTGGGGGGTACTCCCCAGGCTGGACGCGATGCTATCTATTTGGAGTTCCATGGCCTGAAATACCTCTACTCACAGCGGGCGGTTGTCACCAAGGAGGGGTACAAGTACATCTTTACGCCTGGCGATCAGGACGAGTTCTACGATCTCAACCAAGACCCAGGCGAACTGCATAATGTGATAGCGGTGGATAGTTATCGGGAGAGGGTCGAGGACCTACGGCATAAGATGATGGAAATGGCAGGGCAGGTGGGCGACCCCCTCGCAGATTGCATCTGCAAGTTATTCGGTCATTGGGACAAGGCTTCCAAGACGGCAGATCCGTCGGACCCAGTGCGCTATAGACTATAGAATTCATTGCCGACATTAAGAGGACTCCTTCCATTTCCACTTCGGCTTCACGCAAGCGACGGTTTAGCCTGAGCCCAGGAGGCTTGCTTCTCAAGGAGGCTAATGCATCAACTCGATAGTCAGTTTGGGGTGTCAACTCTGTGGATGCCGCCCTCCCATGGGGAGACGATCTTTGAGGCAATTGAAATGGCCAAGCGAGCGGGTTTCAAAGCATTTGAGATCGTTCCCCAGGTCGTGCCAAGGTTTGGTCGTCCTAGCCAATTGATGAGCATGGGCTTCTACCCTGATGATATGGATAACTCATTCTTCGATAGGCTGGCGGAGGAGGTAGCAGATTTCTCCATGGTGACGGTTCATTCGCCCCACGTAGATCTGAACATCGCTTCCACGAACCGAGGGATCCGAGAGGAGTCCATCCGACAGTTCTTACAACTCATCGAGATAGGACACAAGATAAGCGCCAATCCGGTCACGTTCCACCACGGCCAAGGCCTTCCTGGAGTATACATTGACGAATCTGAGTTCGGGCGAATTCTCAAACATAATGTAGATTTTGGAATAGAAGCTCTGGAACTGGGCGAGGAATATGATATTCAGTTGGGATATGAGAATTTGGGTGGGCCGACGGCACCTGTGGAAAAGGAACTTCTCCAAGCAATCCTCGAGAGGATAGGAACCCCAAGATTTGGAATTAATCTTGACATAGGTCATCTTTCCATGGTGGACGGAGAGCCAAAGGACTGGATCGTACAGTTCGGATCGCTTATCAAAGAGGTTCACATCCATGGAACCTATTGGCGGAGGGATCGGGATCCTGCCCTAATTACCCATTCTCCATTGGAGATGGAGGATAACTTCGATTTCGCAGAAATCATGAATGAGTTGCGAGGCGTAAAGTTCTCAGGACCGATCATCTTCGAAATTCACGCGAAAGACATCCCCACCTACTTGGATTTTGCAACTAGAGGAAAGGAAATGTTGAAATCATCTTGCGGAGATGGCCTCTTATGAACTCGAAGCTCAGGGTCAAGATGGCCTTGAATCATGAAGAGCCCGATAGGGTTCCTGCCAGCTTCTCTGCCGCTCCCTGGGTTGTGGAGCGGTTAAAGGATTATCTCAATGTGCAGACGGATCGGGACTTGCTCGAGGCCTTGCACACCGATGTTTTCGATATGCGGGGTATTGATCATAGGGGAGCAGTATCCCCTAGATACATTGGCCCTGACGATCTAGGTATCCCGATGGATTGGAACGGAGATGTGTTAGCGCTGTTTGGATACAGAGAGACGATTGTTGAAACAGATTATGGGAAGATGTACTCGCAAGGAGAGGCCAACTTATCGGAAACGAGAGATATAGAGGATCTCCGAAATCATCCCTGGCCAACCCCGGATTGGTTCGACTACTCTATGGTGCGTGAGCAATTGGAAGAATGGTCCGATTTTGCGATTGCTTGTACCGGGTGTTCCGTGTTCCAGCATCCGACTTTCTTGCGGGGAATGGATAAGTTACTGATGGATATGGCAGTAGCACCGGAAATGGCCGAGTTTGTATTTGATAAATTCACCGACTTTTACTATGAGTACTATCGCCGGATATTTGAAAATGCCGGGGATCTCATAGACATTTTTAGAATCGCTGACGATCTTGGTACGCAGAACAGTCTTTTGATAAGCCCACGGATGATAGAGCGTTTCTTTGCGCCGCGCCTAAAACGCTTCACCGATCTCGCTAAGGAACATGATATTAAGGTTTTACTCCACTCCGATGGAAGTATTCGTCAGATCATCCCGAGATTGATCGAGCTCGGAGTGGATATATTGGATCCAATCCAACCCGAAGCCAAGGATATGAATCCGGCAGAGATCAAGAGAGAGTTCGGCGATCGACTATGCCTACAGGGGGGAATCAGTGTGCAAGACGTCCTTTCTAAGGGCATGGTACAGGATGTAAAAGAGGAGGTCAAGAGGAGGATTGACCAACTGGCCCCGGGAGGCGGTTACATTCTATCTCCTGGTCATCCCGTCCTTCAGGTAGACGTACCCGTCGAGAACATCGCGGCGATGTACGAGACGGGCTTTGAATACGGTAGGTATTAGGCCCTATGACCTTGACACCTAGAGACAGAGTGCTGATGGCCCTCGAGCACCGTCAGCCGGACCTGGTGCCGTTAGACTTAGGTGGTTCCTTTGTCATAACGATTAATGTTGCGGCGTATGCGCGCCTGCGCCGCGCGCCGGGCCTGCACGGTGAGGGGCGATTGCTGCGTGAATAGATGCGGAGCGTTGTCGTTGACGAGGACGTTCGCCAGGCGCTGGGTGTGGATGTGATAGGCCTGTATGAGCGCCCGCCACACGCCACAGCCTGATCTGGAACATCCCCGTGCTGACAGGACGCTCGTTTCCGAGTGGGGCGTAACGTATCGCCAGGCAGAAGGCTTCGGTGCGCCCTACACGCCAGTATCCCATCCGCTGGCAGATGCGACGAGCGACGAGGCATCGGTACTAACCGGATCCCAGATCTTGGGAGGCAATAGATGTTACAGAGATTCACTACCGAGGCCCCTGTTATAGATGAAGTCGACGTGCTGGTATGCGGAGGTGGTCCTGCTGGCATCGGGGCAGCCATAGCGGCCGGACGTGAGGGAGCGAGCGTGATGCTGATTGAACAACAGGGGCAGCTTGGAGGGGTGGCCACTGGGGCGTTGGTGGGCGTGTGGCTAGGGAGCTACTCTAGGGATGGGGCTTATCCCGTGGTGGGTGGAATCTTCAGCGAAATCGTCCACCGCCTGGTGAGTGAGGGGGCCGCCAAACCCGCGGCAGAGGACGTTGTGGGAGGCTCGCGTCACGTGGGCTATGCCCCGTGGCACGGGCGAGTGGTTCCCTTTGAGTTTGAGCCTTGTAAACGGGTATGTGAGCAAATGGCTCTGGAGGCAGGGGCGAGGATCCGCTACTTCACCCAGGTGGTGCGTCCCAAGGAAGAGGATGGCCATCTCCAAGGTGTCTTTGTCCACTCCAAGAGCGGCATGGAGTTCATCTCGGCCAAGGTGGTGGTGGACGCGACCGGCGATGCGGATGTAGCCTTCCGCGCCGGTTGCCCTGTGATGAAGGGGCGCGAGGAGGATGGTTTGATGTCACCGGTGACGACCGTCCTCGTGGTAGAGGAGGTCGACTCGGCGGCCTTTGAGTCCTATTGTCGAAAGACAGACGACTACCGATTCCGAAAGTTGATCTCTGAACTGAAAGAGAAAGAGGAGTGGCCTTTTGTCTTTGAGATCATCATTTGCTGTGAAATGGCAAGACGTGGGCGCTTCTGTGTTAACACGTTGCGTCAGACAGGCATTGACGGGACGAATGCTGACGACTTGACTCGTGGCATGATCGAGGGGCGAGCCCAGGCGGCCACTCTACTGGACCTCATGCGGCGCTATGTTCCTGGATTTGCCCGGGCCCGACTGGTACAAACCTCCAGTGTGTTGGGCGTTCGGGATACGCGGCGCATCATCGGGGACTATGTGATCACCGTGGCAGATGTAACAGAGGGTAGACATTATCCTGACACCATCGCCCTGAGCGGCTATGGCTGGGACATGGCCGATCCCAAGCGCCCTTCACATCAGTGCATGTGGGGAAAGCCGATGCGGCTGCCTTACGTAGAGATACCCTATCGCAGTCTACTGCCTCAGGGGGTAGGGAACCTGCTGGTCGGCGGGCGTTGCGTCTCAGCTGAGTGGGACGCACTGGGGCCAGTGCGTATTATGCCAGCTTGCTTTGCCATGGGGCAGGCCGCTGGGACCGCAGCAGCGATGGCGGCTCAATGCGGGATAACTATGCGGGATGTTAGCGTTTCAGCATTGCGCGAACGCCTGGTGGCGCAAGGCGCTATTCTAACACCTGATGGTGGGTCAATAAGGCCCGTTTCACGCGTTGCTCGCTAACCGCAGCTCGGACGAGAGCCGGATGGTTGAGAATCTGATCGTGGCCGGACGCTGCATATCAGCGGCTTGGGATGCGTTTGGTCGGTTGGGGATCATGCCGGCCTGTTTCACCATGGGGCAGGCCGCTGGGACCGCAGCGGAAATGGCATTGGAGCGGGGGGTAACCTGCGCCGGGTGGATGTAGGAGCGCTACGAGAGGCCTTGGTTGAATAGGATGCCATTGTGGCTCCCTCCAAGGAAAGTGGTTGTTCCTGAGAGGTGTTTGGGCTGCGTATTGGTCGAAAGGAGGTGATGCGTACGGTTCAGTAGGCGATGTTCAGAATTTCAGTCTGCGCACGATCTATAGCAAGAAAGGGGAGGTAAGATGAAGCGCAACAAGTGGTTTGTTATCTTGTCTTTGGTGGTGCTCTGTGCTTTGCTTGCAAACTGCGCGCCAGCTCCGACCCCGGTGCCGCCGACCGCGACGCTGCCGCCAACGCCTACAGAGGAGGTGCCTCAAGTCTACATCGAGGGCTGGCTGGCCGGTTGCGCTACCAGGGGCAGCCTGGAGACCACCTGCACCCACCGCCTGGACATCACGGTGAACGAGCCCCTGGCGGCTATCACCTGGCAGGGCGGGTTGCAGCCCCTCCTGGCGGAGAGCTGGGATATGGAGGAAGGCGGCAAAGTCTGGATTTTCCACCTGCGCGAGGTAAATTGGCACGACGGCGAGCCCTTCACCGCAGATGACGTGGTCTTCAGCTACAACGCCTATGCTAACCCCAAGGTCGGTTCTCGCTGGGCCAGCAAGGCCAGCAGCATCCTGGGCTACGACGAGTTCCAGGCCGGCGAGGCCGATAGCCTGGCCGGTGTCACGGCTGTGGACGAGCACACAGCCCGCGTCGAGTTGAAGGAAGCAGTCCCCTTGTGGGTGAACCTGGAGCAGATCTTCCTGGTGATCTTCCCCGAACACATCCTCGGCGATGTGGCCCCGGAGGAGCTGATCGCCCACGAATACTGGGCGAACCGGATCGGGACCGGCCCCTTCAAGTGGTCGAGGTATGAACCCGATCAATACATCGAGTTGGTGCGCAACGAGGACTGGTACCTCGGCGCGCCCAAGCTAGAGAAGATCATCTACCGCTTCTACGCCGACGCAGCCACCCACGTGGCCGCTTTGGAGGCCGGCGAGATCGACACCACCGCCTACGAAACCACCCTCATCTCGGTGCACGACGTCGATCGCCTGGACGCCGTTGAGGGGATTGATGTTGTGATCATGGAGAAGGGGTCGCCCACCTTCATCCGCTTCAATCATGACAAAGAGTGGGCTGACGTAAGGATCCGCCAGGCCATCCGCTATGCCATCGACGTAGACTCGCTGCTGGAGACGGTCTATCCGGGTGCCCGCGCGGCTTGGACCATGTTCCCACATGCCTGGGCTGTCCCCGATGGTCTGAACGAGTACGAGTACAATCCCGACAAGGCCCGGGAACTGTTGGCCGAGGTCGGCTGGGACCCCGACCGCGAAGGGGACTTTGTCTACCACTATGGCGACCAACTCAACCAGGATCTGATCGTCGCCATCCAGGCGTATCTGGCGGACGTTGGCCTGAAGATCGCGCCGCGCTACGTGGACCCGCCGACGATCTGGGAGCTCTTCGAGAGCGGCGAGTTCGACCTGGGCTACTTTGCCCTTGGGCAAGGGGTGGACCCGGCGACGGGGCAGCCGGCAGTTGAATGCGGCAATATCATCGCCCAGGGCTACTGCAACGAGGAACTGGAGGCCCTCTTCGCCGAAGGTCTGACCAAGACCTCCCGGGAGGAACGGCAGCCCATATACCAAGAGATTAGCCGCATCCTCAATGAGGAACAGCCCTCCGTCTGGTTGTGGTACGACGTCCGCCCGCTCGGATTCAACCGGCGCGTGCGGGGTCCTTACGAGCATTACAAGGAGCAGGGGATCATCTACTTCAACCTGCCGGTCTACAACGAGATCGAGAAGTGGTACGTCGAGTAATGGCCTGATGGGCGGGAGGTGGATGAGCGGGGATCGCTCATCCACCTCCGTCTTTGGGGGCTGAGATGACCCAGTACATTATCCGTCGGGTGTTGATCAGTATTCCGCTACTGTTTGGTATTACCCTCATCATTTTCGCACTTGCTAATCTGATGCCAGGTGATGCCTTGACGGCTATGATAACCGATGAAGCACCGATCAGTGGCGAGACTCTTGCGGTACGGCGGGCACAACTGGGATTGGATAAGCCGATACCGATTCAATACTTGATCTGGATTCGGGAACTCGCTCAGGGTAATCTGGGATATTCCTTTGTGATCCATATTCCCATCGGTCCCACCATCGCCAGGCGTGTGCCTGCGACTCTGGAGTTGATGGGGCTCTCGCTATTGTTTTCCATCATCATCGGTGTCAGCCTCGGCGTGATCTCTGCCCTCAAACAGTATAGTGTATTGGACTACATCTTGACAGTCCTGGGTTTTGCAGGTTCGTCTATACCAATCTTTTTTCTGGGGCTGCTACTGATTGATATCTTCGCTTTAACGCTTGGCTGGCTTCCCCCCTCCGGAATAGGCACTGCAGGGGAGGCTTTTTCGCTCAAGGACAATCTGAAACACTTGCTGTTGCCGGCCCTCTCTTTGGGGGTGCTGCGCACGGCGGTGTTCATGCGCTATACTCGGGCCAGCATGTTGGAAGTGCTCCGAAGTGAATACATGACGACAGCCCGCGCTAAAGGGCTTCGCGAGAGGACCGTGGTGATTCGTCACGGTTTTCGGAATGCACTGATGCCCATCATCACCATCATCGGGCTAAATCTGCCTGTCCTCTTTGGCGGTGCTGTGATTATTGAGACGGTTTTCCAGTGGCCAGGTATGGGGCTGCTATACATCACGGCTGTGCGGCAGCGTGATTATCCGATGATCATGGGGTTGGCCCTGATTTCAAGCGTCGCGGTTCTGCTTAGCAACTTGTTGACCGACATCGCCTATGCCTTTGCCGATCCACGTATCCGCTACGATTGACCGCAAGTTGTCCCTCGCTGATAGGCAGGCAGCGTGAACCCGTAGGGGGGAAAGACAGAAGTATGAAAGGACAAAGTGAAGTAGTGCTCCAAAGCCCTCTGGAGAAGGCTGCTAAGGGCGAGAGCCCGTGGGTCAAATCTTGGAACCGTTTTCGTCGCCACCGGCTGGCGATGACGGGGTTGATTGTGATAATTGTCCTTGCCTTGATGGCGATTTTCGCGCCCCTTCTGAGTCCGTACTCGGCTTATGAGCTGAATCTGGCAGACCGTGTGTCACCTCCCAACCTCAAGCACTGGTTAGGAACTGACGGCACTGGACGAGATACTTGGGCCAGGCTCCTCTTGGGTGGACGCGTGTCCCTTTCCGTAGGTCTGGTCGCCGTATCTATCTCTATGGCTATCGGGGTCCTGTTGGGAGGTTTGGCGGGCTACTTCGGCGGCAAGGTTGACATGGTCATTATGCGCTCCACTGACACGGTGATGTGTTTCCCATCACTGATTATCATCATTACCCTGGTGGCTGTAGTCGGCCCCAGCATCTACAACACGATGCTGGTTATTGGCCTTTTGGGTTGGCCGAGCGCTGCACGCATCGTGCGGGGACAATTCCTCTATCTTCGGGAGCAGCTATTTGTAGAAGCGGCAAAATGCCTGGGCGTTCCACCGCTGCGCATCGCTTTCTTGCACATTCTGCCCAACGCCATCGGGCCAGTGGTCGTGGCTGCGACCTTTGGCGTGGCCACGGCCATCCTGATGGAGGCTGCCCTTTCATTCCTGGGATTGGGTGTTCAGATACCAACTCCGAGTTGGGGCAACATGCTGCAGGAGGCTCAAACGCTGACCATCCTTGAACAACAGCCCTGGAGGTGGGTGCCACCGGGGGTCATGATCGTTATCTCGGTCTTGAGCATCAACTTTATTGGTGATGGCTTGCGCGATGCCTTGGATCCTCGCATGGTCTTATGAGGATAAGCATCCAACGCCGCTCCTATGCCACAGTGGCCCGCGCATCGTGATCGATTTCAAGGTGAGTGGATACCCTATGGGCCAGGAGATTCGGGCGGATGACGTCTCTGCCGTACGACGGATTGGAGGAACCGTGATAGGCACGGCCACGGTGCAGTCGGTGGAAATCATGAGCAATGGAAGCGTCAAATGGACCTCTGCTGGCAACGCCTCACGCGAGTTCACCTTTGAACTGGAGAATACGTCCAAGATGACGGTGCCGGTGTACCACTATGCCCGCATTGTCGAGGCCGCTGGCGAGTGAGCATGGTGGTCCCCTGTCTGGGGCGACCCCATTCTATACATTGAAATTGACACCCTGCGTGCCGATTAGCCGGGCTGTTACGGTTACCGATCGCGTCACATTGGTTCAGCATTTTCTGAGAGTGTCTATCATAAGGAGTGCTCGCCTTTTCCCTCTCCTCAGCTCATAACCTCCCAAAGCAGTCCTGGCCTCGCTTCCTCCCATTCTCCTTCACCATCCACAACCGGTTTCCCTACGGGATCCCGAGGGAGAAGTTCTCCGCCCCACTATCTGTCTTGAAGCCATCCATGGGCTTAGTTCTCCTCCTATACTCCCTTATCGCCCTTTCCATCTTGGAGGTAGTAGAAGGGACCCCTGCCCGCAAAGTCAGAAAAGGAATGCCACAGAGTGCGTACACCATAACCGATGTCTTGCCCCCCACGAGCTCATCCCAGCAAGAACAGATACTTCCCAGTGAGGATGGAAGAGGCTCTGGTTTTGCTCCGACCCTCCTCAATACCCCTTCCCATGCTTGTCACTCACACTGGACAAACAGGCTCAGGCAAACGCGAGATCGAGAGTATATGTAGGAAGCACTCCCCCAAAGGGATTCGAACGCGCGCACCATCATCGCTGCACCAATTGCCCTAGCTCACCGGCTATCAGGACCATCCCCTCTTGAAGACACAGCTGCCTGTCCCCCACGCTTCACTCTCCTGGTTCACGGCCTACTTTCTTACAATCCTCTCAAGGATAGTCGGACAGCGAAGGTCGGTCCTGGCGACACGGAACATAAGAGCCTAGCCATGCTGACTCGTCAACCGCTTGCCTCCCGGTAACCCTCCGTCCGTCTCCGGCCATGACACACCGACCCTACACGCGGGCACCACATAACGGACCATAACCAAGTCCCAATCCTTTATGTCAACACAACCCAGGCAGTCCCTACCCTAGAATCGCGCGCCTCAACAGGTCCACCACGAGATTCTACCCGTCTTTCAACATGCCATTCTTCACCTTGTCCATCAGCCCTGCAGCCCCTACACATACCACTCTCACGCTCGGCTGCGGTACTATGCGAAGACTGCACCCTGTGGATTGGGTCTGCAAGTTCTCACTAGCTAACGCGATTACGCGTGAGGGGCGTCCTTTTGCATCCAGGAGACGTTCCCCAAAGCCTCCCTGGCTTGCCAGAAGCGTTTCTGAGGCCTTTTGGGGGTGCTGAGGGTCTGTGTGTTGGTGAACTAAGTCCGCTGGTCCGCTGCTCCAACGCAATTGGGACCCCTAAGCAGCTCTCCTGAGCCGAGCGACTTAGTCAGTGTACTCAATGCGGCAGGCGGCGAACCGCTAATGGCCTCCCTGGCCAGCCGGTTCGCCCCATACCCCGCCGAGAGACCAGATTTGCAACCTATGATTCGCCTATGCTATACTGCCAGGAAATGGCCAAACTGCTCTCTACCGGATCAGCTCGATCTCATCGCAGAACAACGGGACCTTTAGATAGGTACTCCCCTGGGGGCATAGATAACTGCAATCTTGCCTAGTCGCATCGTATCTCGAATCTGCTCCCTTTTTGTTCCAAAATCTCCATTGGCTGAAAAGGCGAGCAAAAGCAGGCTTCGGTTCAAGGGCGACTAGGTCTTTTCGGGCCAGATCACAGCAGACCGCCTTAAAGAGTGTGGCTACAATCTGGCTCCTTTCTTCTTTCGTGGCACTTTGCCAGGCCAGCCTCATAGTCTTCAGGTGAGCTGCGCTGACTTCCATCTTGGCTACTGGGGATCGTTTCAACCTGGCTAAGACCTGCTCCACGTCCAACTTCAAGGCTGCTTATGATGTTATCGTCAAAACCGGAGAATTCACGTACGACTGGTTCGAAGACAACCTGCCCGATTGCGCCAAGGATGGCAGTTGCACCTTCACTACAATCGGTGGGATCTTCGAACTCTCGGGAGAAGCGCAATACGCTGGGCGTGGTGCGTACCGCAGGGCAATCGATCCGTGATCATGGTAGAATAGGCACCAGCAAGAAGGTATCATCTTTTCAGGGGTGTTGCATATGACATCTTCGAGCACAACTATCACCCTCGAACCTATAGGTCGCTATAAACCATCGGGCGGAGTCCAAGGAACCCTTCAAAGCCCAGAAGACCTCGTCCTAAGCTAAGTCCGAAGGAAGCGGTCACGATCTTTTGCTCACCAACGCGAGGGTGTTGACTTCATGTGGTTAATGTGCTAAAATTCAATTGCTCACACAACGCACAAAGCCATGACGACTGTTGAACGCCATGTGGGACTTGGAGGCATGGTTGAGAGGTAGGAAAGACACTCACTCGCTGCTTTTCAATCCAGGGGGGTTCATCCATTTCATAGCCCAAGAAGTGGGGGATATTCGGAGGCAAAGTCGATGAAAAAGTGGTCGTGGGTTTTG
>DMLA01000099.1 GCA_003453555.1 Chloroflexota bacterium
CGGCCAGGCACCCCCGCCGCTCGCCTCCCCGATGATATACCCCCTGAAGAGAAGGAGAGGCGTCGCCGAGCCCTTGAGGAACTACAAGCCAACATCGCGGAAGAGATAAACCAGGCGCTCCTGGGGGAGAACTTAGAGATACTGGTAGAGGAGAGGCGAAAGGGGAAATGGAAAGGCCGCACCCGCACCAACAAACTGGTCTTCTTTCAGGACGATAGCGACTGGAGAGGCCAACTAGCCCCTGTTCAGATCACCTGGGCTGGCCCTTGGTCGATGCAAGGCCGCCTCAACGCTCCAACTCCTCCCAGAGATTGAAACCCCACCTTCCTATCGCTCCCCCAGAATCGAGAGAGATGATCCATAACTCCAAGTCGCTGGCGGCCATCACCGCCCCTAACATCATCTCCTCTTCTACCTTCTGGGGGTAACACCTGCCCCCGCCCGTCTCGCACTGGTGGGATAGGAGAAAGAGCGCCTTCTCCAAATCGAAGAGGCCATACCCTCTCCGAATCATCTCTTCCCAGGAATATCGCTCCTCGCTGCCTCTACTATCTCCTTCTCCCTGCAAAATGGGGAGCTCTAGGAAGTGATCAGTGCGCACCACGTAGTCCTCCTGGGCCTCGAAGAGCGCATGTCGATGGGCTGAGAGCTCTAGGGCCGCCGCGCTAGCCGGTTTCCCATCGCCGATCACCACACTGGCTCCCCCTATACGTGGGGCGCTGGCGATGATCCTCAGAGCCTGGGGGAGGTCGCCCGAATATTGAAGCGCCTGGCGCAGGACGAAAGGTAAAGGCACCCCCCGCAAGGAGGAGTCTAAGGAAGGGACATCTAAGTAAGCCACCGATATCTTCTCCTCGTTGAGCCCCATCCTGACCCCCACCATGCCGGGCACTGAGAGGCTCAGGAAGGCGTTACCCGCCTCAGGCTCGTAGAGGATGAGAAGGACGCCCTCTAGCGCCATATCTCCCTCCACACCGTGAAAGAGGCTACCGCCCTCACTGGCCTCTCCGAAGAGGGCAAAGGTCGCGCGGGGGGAGAGCGAGACCCATCTTGATGGAGGCTCATCAGGAGTCGAAAAGTGTAGCTCGACATGGGGAGGAAACCAGGGCTGGAAGGTGGTGAGAAGTTCGTGCAGGGCTTCATCGGAACGAGGTCGAGCCACCAACTGGGGGCCACTGTTGAGAAGTAGGATATCGGTGTAGGAGACCCCGGCCCCCTGGGCCAGACCTAGCATCTCTTCCCTGAACTCGTCTGGGATTCCAAGAAGCCGCGCCTCCTGGAGAAGAAGGGGAAGCGGGTCTAAAGTCAACTCCCCATAGAGGCTCGTAACCCGCCCTCGGATCTCCCGCCGGAGGAGCACCCCTTGCTGGTACCCCATTTCGTAAGGGCTGCCCCTCAAATGGAGAACCGGCACCTGCCGCCCTTTCAGCACACCCAGGCCGTATGCCCTTGAAGAGTCAAAAACGGCGGGTTCCTCAGGCGTAGGGTATGATCTCCAAAAGGAGAAGAGGACAAAAGCCAGAAGAAAGCCCCGTTTAATCATCTCTTCCTGACGCCGAGCATTCTAACACCTCCCCTAAAGGTCGTCAATAGAGAGATTGACACTCTTCTAGAGAGATGCTATCCTCTCTGAAGGAGGTAGGATGTCTTCAAGGCGCTCTCTTCTTTTTGCTATCTTGCTCGCCCTTCTTTCGGTGGGCATGACGTTGGCTTTGGTCATTTTAAGATGGGAAGAAGCCCCCGCGGAACCGCAGAGACCTTCGCCCACGGTTGTGGCCCAACGCACACCCCTGGCCTCTACCTCGCCACCCCCTGAGCCCACCACTACAGCAACGCCCCTGCCCACGTCTACCTTGGAGGGAACGACCACTCTGGAGCCCACACCGACCCCCTGGAGGCTAGAACTTGTGGAACTGCCGCCCATAGCCCTCCAGGATTGGCCCCGGCCCGCCGATGACGACGGACTAGGCATACATTTTCTGGCTGAGGCTTACTATACCGAGGAAGAGTTAGACCGCCAGATCGCGCGGATGGTAGGGTTGCGAATGAAATGGGCCTTGGTGATATATGCGGATGAAAATCAACTGAGGAAGGCGGCGATAAGGTTTCGAGATGCGGGGATCACCGTGGTCTGGCGGAGATGGGGCCGTCCCTATCAGCCCCTATTCGACCTGGGTCGCGATGTGCGGATCTTGCAAGAGGTGGGGATGCCCCCCTACATACAACTCTACAACGAACCCAGCCTGTCAGCGGAGTGGGACGGACGGAAGATAGACGAGGAGCGTTTCCTGAACAACCTGCTGAAGGCGGTCACTCAGGTTTACAACGCCGGGGGCTACGTGGGCCTGCAATTCGTCAACCAAAAGTGGCTGGAGGATGCCCTGAGGGAGATAAAAGCCCACGGCGGGGAGGCGATCTTCGGCCGCATGTTCTTCGTTCCCCACCCCTACGGCCTAAACCATCCCCCGGAGTACGAAGCCACTTGCGACGCCGTCTTAGGTTTCCGCTGCTACGCCGAGGTATTCAAGCGGGAGATAGGGTTCTACCCTCCCATGATCGCTGGCGAGGGGGGCTGGAAATATCAGGCCAGCGACGACTCCCATTATCCGAAGGTGGACGACCAACTCCATGCCCAGTATCATAAAGAACTTTTCAACTGGTTCCGAACAGGGGTTCTCTCCAACGGGCAGCCCCTCCCCGACTATCTCTTCGCCTTCTGTCCCTGGCTCCTCTCGGCCAAGATGGATGATAGCGCCTGGTACGATAGTTTCGCCGGCGACCATACCCTGACCATCGAGGCGGTGAGGAATCTAGGTCACTTCCGGCGCAAGTTCAGTTGGGAGTGAAATAGCGAGCCCCGCTCTTCCCAGCGGGGCTTTCTTTAGGCCGAAGGAATCGAACTGTCTTTCAAAGTTCCCTGCCTAATCTCTGGTCCTGGATTTGACCTGTCCTGCCTATCCTAACACCTCTCTGAAGG
>DMLA01000107.1 GCA_003453555.1 Chloroflexota bacterium
ACGACTTCAATCTGGTAACCACCATAACTTCCCATGCCGAACCCTACCCTGCCTTCTGCATTGGTGACCTGCACATCCTCCTCATCAGCCCACTAACAACGCTCCTGGACTCCAGGAACAGGATCGCCGTTTGCATCTATGACATGTGCATCGAGGCTACTGGGTCCCGTCCTCTCCCTCAACTCCACAATCCGGTATACAAACCACCAGGGGCAGGGGGTGGGCTTGCCCTCTCTATCCAACTACCATAGGTCTGGGCTACCCAGTTCATATCCCTGAGGTTACCGTTCATATCGTAAACCGCCACTCCAACCGGAACAGGCGACGGCGTAGGTGTGGGTTGTAGGGGTGGCGGTTGGCGCGACCGCCAAGGCTGGCGTCTCAGGCGTAGCCGTAGGAGAGGGCAGCGGTGTCTCTGTCGGTGTAGCCACGGCCAGTTCCGTCGGCGTGGCTGTAGGGGAGGGCGCAGGTGTATCTGTGGGCATGGGGGTAAAGGTAGGCGTAGGTGTGGCCAGAAGGGCCGCCATCCCCTCTCCTCCCGTTATAGAGGAGATCACCGCCGTGGGAGCGCTGATCCCGCAGAGCCAGATGAGCAGAAGAACTACTACCCCTAGTTGAACTCGCAGGGCTCGCCTCTGGTGAGCCTGCCACCTCACCAGATCGCGCAAAGCAGCCATGAGTATCCGCACCCCCTGGCCCAAGGAGACTGGCCAAGCGGGGAGAGGGGGCCGAATCCGAGGCGCTGCCGCCTTTGCCGACTCAGCGGCCATCGGGGAACCCAAGGCTATGCTCAATTTGACGCCGATCTGAGGCTCCTTCCTCACGACGGCTAAGAGGTCCGCCTTGGCTAACCTCCAGGCGATGACCTCGGAGGTCGCCTTCGCACCGACAGAGTAGGGACGATTCAGAAGGAAGTCCTCCTCCCCCAACAGATCCCCCGCACCCAGAGTGGCTATGGTCAACCTTTCGCCCTTCTCTTCCCTGGTGAGCCTCACCCAGCCAGACTCGATGAGATAAAGGGCCTCGCTAGGAGCACCCTGAGTGAAGATCTCCTCTCCCTGGGAGAACTTTTGAGTTTCCATCCTCTTAGAGAGCAGCAGCCTTTCCTTCGCAAGGAGGGTAGAGAAGAGGGGTAAACTATCAAGCGGGCGCTCTTTCACTGTTTCCTCCCTCAATCCACCTTCTGGAAGACCACTCGCCAAGCGCGGTGGCTTCCCCTCCGACAGGGCCTAGCCATGACCCTCGCTACCTGGCTAGTCCCCTCGGTGACCCGTAGACTATACTCGCCTGGAGCCAACAAGGCGAAGTCGGCATAGCCAATATCTACCCCCGGCTTAAGACCAGTGTAGAAGAGGTCATCCCCTTGAGGGCCCGAGATCTTCAGTTCGACATTAGGAATTCCTGAGCCGTCGGCACCTTGGACGTAGACCATGATAAGGTCTTCGGGGAACTCCCCACAACCCAGATTGACGCTCTCTAGAAGACGAAAGGGAAGTTCGCTTTCCCTAGTGGGGGTGGAGGATGGCGTGGGCAGATAAGCCGCCAGGGCGGTATCCCTAGCACCCAGAGCGTAAGCCAGATGGGCCAGGCCGGGAGCAGATTCACCTCCAGCCTCGAGGAGGTCAACCACCATCTGAACGGGGTCCGCCAACCCCAGAAGGGCTAAGCGCTCCCCAGCCTTCTCTAGATCCCCATATCGAAGGTACTCTTCAGCGACCATAACTACGTACTCTTCCCTATGTTCCCAGCGCAACTCCGAGGGCTGATCGCCACACCTCCCCCGCGGCCAGACTTCCCAGCCCACAAACAACCCTAGACTCAGGCCCAAGCCGAAGAGCGATATCCCCAAAGCGAACTTGCGTCCGGGACCCATTATCTTAAGAAAAGGACGGGCCGCGGAATTTGGTGACCACCTTTTGCGAACAGAGGGACCCTCCTATATAATAGAGGTGCCGAAGGTGGGACTCGAACCCACATGAGGTTGCCCTCAACGGTTTTTGAGACCGTCGCGTCTGCCTGTTCCGCCACTTCGGCCCCATGCGCCTACGAGTATAGGACAATAGTCCCAAGAAGTCAAGTGAAGAGGATGGAGGAAGCGACCCTCATCGCTGCGGCCTGCCAAGGCGATACCCAGGCGTTTGATCAACTAGTGCGCCTCTACCAGAGTGCGATCTACAATGTCGCCTACCGCATCCTGGGCGATGAGGAGGCGGCCAGCGACGCCACCCAGGACGCTTTCCTCTCCGCCTATAAGGCGATGGGTAAGTTCCGTGGCGGTTCCTTCAAAGGCTGGTTACTTCGCATCGTCACCAACACCTGTTACGATCAACTCCGCCGAAAGAAGCGCCAGCCAACCACCTCCTTAGAAGCGGTATATCTGGATTCTGCACCCCCCTGGGCAGAGAACGAAGAGCCAGAGGAGTACGCCCTCCGCCAGGAACTGGGTCGCATAATCCAGCGAGGCCTGTCTACCCTACCCCCCGAACAACGGATAGCCCTAGTCCTCTCCGACATCCAAGGGTTAAGTTATCAGGAGATAGCGGAGGTGATGGGTACCAGCCTGGGGACCGTCAAATCCCGTCTCAGCCGTGGCCGGGCCGGCCTTCGGGACTATCTTCTGGCCCAAGGGGAACTTTTACCCCCTCGGTATCGTCTTAAAGTTGAGGGTCACGCTTAACGGCTTTGCAATAGTTGAGTAGGAAGATGTTCAAGAGGTTCAAACGTTCAGACCACGAAGGGGTAGAAGAACTCCTCTCCGCCTACATAGACGGGGAACTCTCCATCGAGGAAGCCACCCTGGTGGAGAAACATCTCCGCGAGTGCTCGGCCTGTACGCAGGACCTGGAGACCCTCCGCCAGACGGTGAACCTAGTGCGGCAACTGCCCGCCGTATCCCCTCGCCGTTCCTTCACCATCAGCCACCTCGTGGTGCCGGAGCGGCCGTGGGCCTGGGGATACATCTATCTCAGGGGGGCCGCCGCCTTGGCTGCACTCCTTCTCATCGTCCTTCTGGCAGGAGACTTGGGTTTTCAATATCTATGGGCTCCTAGAATGGCCACCCCCCTCCCTGTGCCGATGGCCCTGGAGGCTACCCTCGAGGCTCCAGAGGCAGAGATGGAGGTGCCTGCTGCTCCCCCTAGAGAGGCTTTAGACGAAGTGGAGGCTCAGAAGGTGGCGGAAGCCCCAGCCCCCCTCGCCGAAGCCACCCCCCCAGCCGAAAGGTTGGGCGCTGCGCTCCCTTCACCCGAGCCCACCCCTACCCCCGAGTTGGTGGCGGCCGCCGAATCTCCTCCTCCCTCACCCGTCCCAGAAGAGGTAGCCTATGCAGGCGAAAGAGCAGAGAGGTTTTTCGCTCTCCTCCCCACCCTCAGGCTCTTGGAGGGGGCTCTCTTTGGAGCCGTCCTCATCCTGGGGGGAGCAACGGCTCTCGTGGCCTGGCGGCGAATGGTCAGCCAACGATGATGTGCCAACGATCACATTATACTGTAGTATCTGACCATCCTGTAGGAGAGAACAACACCTCTAAGCAATAGGCCAACAGATCGTGACCACCTATGAAGGGCTCTTCCCTCGGGCCTGTCCCGGCGATAACGGCCGGGGCCTGCATCCCTC
>DMLA01000116.1 GCA_003453555.1 Chloroflexota bacterium
CCATCGAAACGCATAGAACCTCTCCCTTCTAGACCCTGCTGAGGTAACTCCGGCCAGCACTGAGGATCATAGATCACTTCGAGCGCAACTTTTCATATCTGCTGATGATCAATTGCGCAAGTTCGAAGCAGGATCGAGCATCCTTCCTTGCCTGCCTTGCGTCCTGTTCCAATATCAACACTTTTCCCGATGTTCCGTATACGTATCCATATGTGCCTAGCTCGCGTTTGGAAGACCATCGATTCGCGATTTCGAAGCACCGTTCCAAGATGGCCTTATAACGCTGCGGCCACTTCTCGTGACATGCTCTAAGCGTTTCTCGCACGACGGAAGGAGAGAATTCGTGTTTCAGGTAAAAATGGCCCACAAGTACAGTCATTACGGCCTTCACGCAGAGCTCCATCGCTTGTTGATACATCTGGACCGATTCGACCCAAAAGTCATGCTGGATTAACAACTCAGCCGCCTCTCTCTTCCGACTCGCGATGGACAACATGCGGTTGGCCTCTTGGAGCCTTAGTTCTTCGTCTATCTCAATTCTATTCTTAGCGGCCCTTGTCATTGCCGACATTCCCACTTTCTAGTGGCGTCAATGGCCTATCGCTGCCCCCTTGCCAAGAAGCTCGCTGTGACGTGACTAGTCTTACTTGGGTTCCCCATTGCCCGCATTGAGCACCTGGTCGAACTTCTCCTCAAGCGCCTCGAGATCTTCTGGATTTATCTCAATCAATCGCAAGTTGTGTCGCCTTGCCAGCTTTGCCTTCTCCCGTGCTTTAAGGAGATACTCAGGACTGTCAAGGCCATAATACTCGACGTAGATGTCGTGTATCTTCCAGTCTGCACGGAGCAAGCCTGACGGGTTTAGCTCCGGATCATAGGGATATTTCGGCTCTCGCTCATGAGGAATCTCTTGCTCGAATAGCCAATCGTCCACTGTTTTCTCAGCCAGAGAAGCACAGAGATGGCCGTCCTTGGCCAAGCACTCCACGCCAAAGACGGTTGGCCTGGCTGGAGTCTCAAGAATCCCCGCCTCCGTCAAAGCCTCCAACCATGACCCGAACTCTTCCTCGTAGATGTCGGGTGAAGCAATGTGAACCAGTACCTTCACGATACGTTTTGCTTCATCTTCGGAAAGTGATGGGGAGATAACGGGGTTCCGAACAAAAGATTTGGTCGGTACCCTCTCCAATGCCTCGCTCAGTTCGACTAGATCTGCCAGCTTTTGCTGTCGCGAGCGCCTGCGCCCGCTGCGGACTCTATAATCAGGCTGGCAAGCTATAGTCACGCATTCCCGACAAAATGAATACCTGCCTCCCATACGTTCTACGTCACGGGAGCCAAGCTCGTCTTCCCAATAGTCAGCGCCACACACGGCACAGCGCCGCCTCTTGGGTTCGGGATAGCAACCGAGGAGATACAGCCGCGCCTTTGCATAGTAGGCCACAGCGCTATGCGCGCCTCGGATCTCGTCCAGTTTCGAATCCAGCAGATTCATCCTGTCCGGGCCCCAGTACTCCCTAAGAGTTTCCCTCGCGTGCCAAGGGGCCTGGAATCTATATGTCTCAGCGAGTTGTTTGACGATTTCGTCACAGTGTTCGTCCCAAAACATCTCCACAACAGGGATTTCTGGGCGCTTCAGATACTCAAGCGCTTCTTTCTGGAAATCCCTGCGAGTATAAGGGCTCATGCGTGCCCCAGTCCATCGAGGAAAGGCCGGAAATCGGGATCTTGCTGTGCGTTTGGCAATTCGTGCTTCCTGAAGGCATTCATCAAGGTCGGCAAAGTCGCCACCCCACTTCTTTCCGATCTCTACGGTCTGCTCGAGCCACCGGACATAGATGTTGAGGCGGTAAAGTTGCATGCGCACAAACATTCTGGTAGCCGCTGGGTACGTGAGGGTGAGTTCTACCACTCGCGGAAGATGATGTTTGGACAGGTAGTCTATAATCTCGGACTGAGGACTGTTCTCCAGTATCAAGTCAATTAGGCGGTTCTTTCGTCCCCTGCCCGCAATTCCCCTTTGTACCATATAGTCGGTTAGTTGCTTGAGTGTGAGGCGGGATAGCTGGGCACGGAGGGAAGCGTCGCGCCGAATAAGCGAGTGTTTTTCGAGTTGTACGAAGGCTTGGTTGACATCGTCGAACCATGCCGCCTCCAGGCCGTCTTGGGAAGAAGCTCCGGTGCTGGTGGCTATGTCCACTGCCGTGCACCACACAACTTTCGAATTGAGATCTACCATGCTCAACCACCGCATCTCTCCCTTGATTGCCTCAACCACGTCAGGCTCAGAGAGTCGCGACGAGTACTTTTGGTAGTAGTGAACTTCTTGAGCATTGCGGGCCTGATACTGAGCCCAAGCCGAGCCAAGTTTGAGACGAAACTCAATTGGAGCCAGGGTTGCCCATAGCTCGAGGTGCCACCCACCATGCAAATTGCCGAACATGGTTTCCAACGCACGCTCGATTGCAAAACGACGACGCACTGTCTGCGGAACCCCGACTATCTCAGAATAGTCGTGATCAAGCAACCTTGTCAGCTTGGCGGTATCCTCATGGAAAACGTGAAAGTGCCGGCGAACATCCTGGGCCAGCGAGATGGCACGACCAACCTCGTTTCGTTCCAAACATGCTCTCACCTCACGCAGTGTGCGCCGCAGCACGGAGAGTGTGTCCGCCCTCAATCGCCAGTATCTAATTCTCGTCCCGTGAGGCCAATCGTACGCCATTTCTAGTTCCAGCGTTGTGAGTGCTGTCAGAAGTTGCCTTCTGACAGCGAAGAGGCTTCTGCGTCAGATCTTACCATCTGATGCTCTTCGCCGTCAAGAGGTAACTGCTACAAGAAAGATAGGGGAGAGCGCAATACCGCGCCCTCCCCCAATAAGCATGGTAAGAAGTCGCCTTCTCCCTACCCTATCTTGGTTCCGCAGTTGGGGCAGAATTTGGAGCCCGCGGGAACATCGGCTTTGCAGTTGGGGCAGATCATCTCTTCGCCGATCTTGGCCCCGCATTGGCTGCAGAACTTGGAGCCGGCCGGGATCTGAGCCGAGCAACTGGGACAGAGCATGGTGGGCTGGGCTCCGGCCTGCATGGCCTGGGTCATCATCCCGGCCATCATGGCTCCCATCCCCACACCAGCCCCTAGCCCCATTCCCGCCTGGGCCAAGCCTCCCGCACCCTCGGGGGCACCTGCTGCCTCCTCCAAGGCCCGTGCGGCCTTGAACTGGAGGTAGGCCTGCATGTTGCCGATGGCCCCCATGGCCGCCCGCTCGTCGATAGCCTTGGCTGTCTCCTCCGTGGGCGAGACATTGCTCACATAGAAGGTCTTCAGGTCGATCCCCAGAGCCTCGAAGTCATCTTGGGCCTTGACCTTGGTCCCCGCCCCCAACTCCTCGTACATACTTGGCAACTCGAAGAGGGACTTCTGCGTCTCCCCCAAGAGGTCGGTGAGGTTGGAGAGCAGGATGCTACGCAAGAAGTTGCTTATATCCGTGGTCTCATAGAGGCCCTGAGTCCCCACGATCTTGGTGACGAAGAGCTGGGGCTCTTTTATCTGCATAGAATAGGTGCCAAAGGCCCGCAACCGCACCATCCCCAAGTCAGTGTCCCGCAGGGCGATCGCCTCCGGGGTTCCCCACTTCTGATCCAAGAACTCTCGCATATTGACGAAGTAGACTTCGGCCTTGAAGGGGGTCTCGCCGCTGAACGCCTTGCCGATGAGGTTCACCAGTAACGGTATGTTGGCCGTAGCGATGGTATGTCTCCCCGGCCCGAAGGTATCCAGCGCCTTCCCATCACGGTAGAAGACCGCCGCCTGGGCCTCCCGAACGATCAACTGGGAGCCGATGCGGAAATCCCCAGAGCCCTGTTCCGGGATACGGTGGACCATCTCCCTCCCCGAGGGGTCGAACCATTCGATTATGTCAAATATCCTAACCATCTCTCTCCTCCCTTATCTGATTTGATGTTCTGCCCCAATTAGCCCTCATTATTCATCGGTCTCCACCAGACCGAGTATCACATCCATCCTCCTGCTGAAGGTGGTATTGATCTCCTCCAGAAGGGAGACCAGATCCTCGCCGGCCGCGGCTATCACCTCCGCCGCCGTGGCGGCAGCCAAACCATCTAACTTCTCCGACAACCGATCCACCCCTTCAGCGAGGGCGTAGTCATAATTATAGAGGGTATCCAACTCCTCCTGTTTCACCTTCACCGCGTCAAAGAGACCGGTATGGCCATAAGCGGCCGTCTTAAGGCGGTCGATGAGGAGTTGTAGCCTCATCATGGCCCGTTCCAAGGCCACCACAGCCTTAAGTTCCCCAGCCTCGACAAGTCGAGACTGAACCCCGGTGAGCCTTCCCCGCTGCTCCTCGAAACGGCGTGCCAGGTGCATCCGCAGGAGTTTGTCCGCTTCCCGACGCAACTCCTTCTCTTTGTACCCTTTGTAGCCAGGGATGGCCCCTGCGAGCCTCTCCAAGGCTTCCTGGGCACCGACTACCCTTTCCCTCAGATCCATATCTCCCTCCTTATAAGAAGAGTTCCGCCCCGCAGTATTCACACTTGACTATGCCTTTGCCCACGAACTCCCTGGTGGCACCACAGTTGGGACACTTGTTGGTCTCCATCTCGGCCGCTTCCTTGGCGTAGAGGACACCCTCCTTCCAGTCGATATAGCCGGTGAAGAGCCCCTTCCCCACCAGGTCGTAGATGT
>DMLA01000235.1 GCA_003453555.1 Chloroflexota bacterium
AGGCGTAGCCTAGGAGATAGGGTAGGGAGGTGAGGGCCAAAGTCAGAAGGATGACGATCACGACCTTAGACATGAGTGGTAACCCTTTCACTCTTCATCCAACACATATGGGCCAGTACGAGCCAGAGCGCTATCGCTCCGTAGAAAGGGAGACCGAGGGAGAAGGGGTTGCCTAGAAGCCAATCGTATTGAGCCACATAGTTGGTCCAGAGGTCTACGAGGCGGGGGGAGCTCAAAAGGAAGAAACTTGAGACCACCAGTACGACATGGATTCTTCTCCCTTTCCCCTGGAGGAGATGGCGGGCTAGAACCGCGTAGGGGAGGAGAAGCAGGGAGTACAGATCCACCCAAGCGATCCGAGAGACCAAAGGTATGGTGGCTACCACTAGCGAGACCTCTAGATCCACCCCCGCTCTTTTGGCGCGAGGGCACAAGATAGAAATCGAAAGTATGAGTAGGAGGGACAGCAACGCGGTGAGCAGTTTCCAGAGAGGGGGACTGTTGAGGATGCAGCTTGTGAAAGGGTTCGGTATAAAGAACAAACTCAAGTAACCGCCCAGCGATTGATTGCTGGGGTTAGGTCTCGGCGCGCCCAAGGCAGGCAGGACCGAGGAGAAGAAAGTATAATGAGCCGATGGGCCTGCGATAATCAAACCAAGGATACCGATAACCGCTATGGTGCCCATGGCTGCCCAGACCACAACGTACTCCCTTTTCCAGAGGAAATAAAAGATAAGTAGACCGGGGACTACTTTGATCATGGTAGCGCAAGCCAGGGATACCCCTGCCCATGCAAGGTTGCCTCTCTTGTAAAACCAATAGGTTAGAGCGAGAAGAAAGAGGATGACGATGTTGATTTGACCTTTATAAAGAGTGAAGAGGACAGGAGCAAAGAGGAAGGCCAAGAGGATGAGCGGCGCGATTTTCTCCTTAAGGGTGTCCAACCCCATCGACTTGACCAAAATCGCCAGCGTTAGCCCGTAGAGAGCAAGGTTAAAAAAGAACCAAACCTGAGCGGCCCGACCCACGGGAAGAGCGGTTAAGGGCAAGAAGAGGATGGCTAGAAGGGGTGGATAGATATAGAGGCTGTCGTTGAGGGGAAGGCCGAAGGAGATCATAGCCCCCTCTTGAGCCCTTACATCGTAGAAGTCTTCCCCCCTTTGCAGAAGGTGAGCCGCTAGGTAGTAGGCTTTGAAATCAATCCCTCCCACTGTACCTCTCCCCTCTATGTGGTCCAGAGAGGCTCTCAGCCCCAAATCGACATAGATGGGTAGAACCACAAAAGCGATGATAACCAGTATGCTTATGTTCAATAGTCTCCTGGGTGTCCAGGCGCGCACCTTTTCTCCTTGGCTAGGCCACCCACCCCCAGATAGCGAACTGCCCGCACAGGTATATGAGAAGGGCGATAGAAGGGTAGACGATCAGTCGGTTTACCCAAGGGTTTCTTCCCCAGCGACCCCAGATGATGAAGGCCGGGAAGAGGGTCAAGACATAGCGTGACATACTCACTAAAGGCTGGGCCGTCGTCCGTCTCAATAGTAGCACACACATGGTAAAGGCCATATAAAGGCCGTAGGTGAGGGGCAAGGCACGGAAAGAGATTATGGTCATGGCCAGAAAGATGAAGGTCGTTATCAGGTTAACGACGTTAATGAAGGTCCCCTCTGGCGAGAGGATCTTCTGTACCGTGGCTATGATGTTATCCCAGGGCAGGACGAATTGGGCGTGTAGGTGGCTCTGATAGACATTGAAAAGAGAGGCTCCCAAAGAGTTCTGGTAGAGCAAGAACGACGCTGACCCCAGAGGGATGAGAAAGAAAGCCAAAAGAGCGGGTTTCACCCGCCGTTCCCTTTTGAAGTAGAAGTAGGACAAAGGCAGGATAAGGATCACCCCTTGCAAGCGGGTGAGAGAAGCCAGAGACCCCAAAATTCCCGCTAGCCACCACCTTTTCTGATGGGCGTACCAGAAAGCAGCCAGAGTAAATAGGAGAAACAACGATTCCGTATACCCGGCCAGAAAGAAGAAGGCGGTAGGGAAGATGGCCAAATAGACAACCGTTCGTCGCGCTGTCTCCTCCTCAAGGAGTAAAGTCGTGAGCCGGTAGAGGTAGAAGAGTAGGCCAATATAGGCCAGGTTGGAGATGACAAGGGCAGCGAGGAGATAGTTGCCCAGGAGGATCTTTCCTCCCGCTCTTATGAGAAGGGGATAGAGGGGGAAATAGACGGTGCTCCCGTCCTCAAGGGAGTAACCGTGGGTGGCTATTTTCAGGTACCAAAGGGTATCGAACCGCTGCCAGACGCCAAGAACGAGTTCGGCCCAGCCTCCCATGATGGGCTCCACCCCTTGGTAGGGACGAAGGAGGGGGTCAGGAGTAGTGGGTGGGTTCAGGAGCCACAAAATCAGAGCCGCTAGCAGGGAAATAGCCACCCTCATGGCTAGATAGATGCCCCAGGCGTATCTCATCGCGGGGTCGGAAAGAACCTTTGATAGCCACCCCCTTAGGCTTCTAGTCTCACCGGCCATCTCTCACTCTCTCAGTTGGTAGAGGATGTAACTGCCTCTCTCATCTTGGTACAGGGGATGGAAGTGATCTCTTACTAGTTTCTCCCAAATTCGCTGATCGCCCTCTGACAGGGCGAAGCGACGGTCTTCTGGGTTGCTCATTAGAAAATCCAGGGCCGACTTACGAAACAGAACGTGGGTGATACCTGCTTCTCGCCAATGCTCGACTATCCCCTCTGCCTCTCCTTCCAAGAAGACGAGGTGCTTGAAAGCCCCCAGGATGGCATCGGGGCGGGCTTCTCTTTGGCAATAGTAGGTGCGAGGTTCCCAAAGGAACTGGATCTGGGCAGAATCTGGTAAGTTCTCGTTGATGTAATCCATGGCCCGGCAGTGATCTCCCAAGTTGTTTTCCAGGTACTTTTCCCTCCTCTGTAACCCCGCCAGGTGGAGGAGGGGGTTGTTGGCTAGGAACTCCATCGTTTGGGTTACCAGGTTGAGGGAGAGGGCCAGGACTACCACCGCCGTAACGAACCGCGCTAGAGAGAATTGAGGCCAAGTGAAATCGCTCTCCTCGATGCTCTGAGCCAAAGCGATGCACAGGAAGACCAGGCCCGGTAGGAGCAACCTCGCCTGGAAAAGGGATTGCGAGCGCACCACCCCCCAGGTCCAGAAGACGAACTGGGCCAGGAAGAGAAAGAGGAGATAGTTGACCACCGCTCTCTTTTCATCTCGAGGGGTGAGGCGGGCCAGGAGGAGAAGGGGAAGAAGGGCCAAGATGAGGGGCCCGGTGCGCCCATCATAGAAGGTCTCATCCTGAGTGCCTAGGGTCATCGTGAGAGGGAGAGCGATGATCCGCCAACTTAAACCCAAGCCAGTTCCTGGCTGCTCATACCATCGGCTGAGGAAATGATCCCACTCTTTCCCTCCAAAGATGAAAGGGTAGAAGGGGTTCCCTACCAGATAGAGGTTCCGGAGATACCAGGGCGAGGCCACAAGGAGGGCCAAGAGGGCGAAAAGGAAAAGCGAACGG
>DMLA01000141.1:0-239 GCA_003453555.1 Chloroflexota bacterium
CTGGGCTGGGCCCCGTAGAGGAGTTCGGAGATGAGGCTCAGGGCCCTTATGGTCTTGGGCCCCACCCCCTGCATCCCCAGGAGTTCCTCGAAGTTCTGGGGCTGCCTCTCATAAGTAGAGAGAAATATCTTCTCCAGCCTGTCTGGGTGTATATCCCGCAATGAGACCTCATGATGGGTGGGCAAATCCAGAGTCTGTAACCTTTTGATCTCCTTGACCAGTCGCTCCGGCTTCTCGTG
>DMLA01000141.1:586-6925 GCA_003453555.1 Chloroflexota bacterium
CTCGCTCTCCTGGGCCACCATGTTGAGAGGGTTTCCTTGGCGGTCACAACAGATGGCCGCATGGGGCTCGCAGACGAAATCCTCGACCCCCTCGCTCAGCCAGTGATACCGGCGGGCTAACCTCGTCCCTGTGTTCATCCCCTGCTGCACCACGCACCAGGCCCCTTCCCGATTGAAGATGAAGGTGTGGTGATAGATCTGATAGCCATCTTGTAAGCCTGCCGTATCTACCTTGGCTGCCATCCTGCTGGCGTAGACCAACTCCTGGGCCTCGCGCTCCACCAGATGGCCTACCCTCTCGATCTCCTCAGGCGTCCTTCGGGAGGTGCGTCCCTTGCCCCCAGCTACAAAGAGCCCCAACTCTCTATCCAGGCCTCGAAGCCCCTCTTTTAGGGCCCCGCAGAGGGTGGTGGTAAGGCCACTAGAATGCCAATCGAACCCCAAAACACAGCCGAAGGATTGGAACCAAAAGGGGTCGGAGAGACGGCGCAGCATCTCCCGGGAGCCGAACTCGACTACGATGACCGTGGTCATCTCCCGGGCTAACTTGGCCATCCTTTGGAAGAGCCACTTAGGAGCCTTGCCGTAGTGGAGGGGCAAATTAGCGGTACCGGTTCTCACGAGCATACCCTTCTAGGACATTCGTTCTAAGACCAGTATAACAGGTAATTGCCCGCCAGTCAAGGCTTCTCCTTTGGGGTGATTCGTTCTGGGTGGGTATAGACGTTCATCCTTTTCCCCCGAGCGTAGCCAACCAGTGTGATGCCCCAAGAATCCGCTAGTCTCACCGCCAGGTCGGTAGGGGATGTTCGCGAGATGAGGATGGGTGTCTCCATTCCCACCGCTTTGTTCACCATCTCCGAGGAGATGCGCCCCGTGGTCAGGATGATCCGATCTTTGGTGGGGATATGATGGTAGAGACATTCGCCCCTTATCTTGTCTAGGGTGTTGTGTCGCCCCACGTCTTCAGCAACTGCAAGAAGCCTTTCGCCGTCGCTAAGGGCTGAGGCGTGAACGCCTCCTGCGGTACGATACGCCTCCGCACTCCTTTGTAGATCTCGCATCAGTTTGGATATCTGGGTGGGGGTGACGGCGAGGGAGGAGGTGAGCCTGGCGTGGCTGGCTTTTAGATCCTCGAAGGTTACCCCTCCACCGCAGCCAGAGAGGAGTACCCGTTTCCCAGGAAGGGAGAGGCTCTCATCCCTCAGTCTAACGTCAACCACGTTTCCCGCATCTTCACAGACGCGCAAGACCCCTACGTCGTCCAGGCTTTGGATGATACCCTCGGAGGCGAGAAACCCCAAGACTAGGAAACTCATCTTGTTGGGCGTGCAAAGTATGGTTACCAGTTCCTGGCCGTTAACGTAGATGGTCCAGGCTGTCTCTCGCACTACCGGTTTCTCTATAGGTCTAATCTCGTTGGCAGAGAGGGAGAGATAAGATACCTTCTCCGTCGAATCGTTGCTCATCTCTCTTTGAAACCTCGAGGCACCCACTTCGAAAGCCCCCTCGTCATCACTAAGCAAGGGGTTGCCCAACCCTAAGACGAATCTTTTCAGCACCGGAAGGATCGCCCTTAGTTCATAACCGGCACGAACCATACGACTTCAGCCCAGATACTGGGCTATCGCCTCTAGGAGTTCCTTGGCCTTGGTATACGTTTCCTTTTCTGCGATCAACCGTCCACTCCTAGTCATCTCTTAGTAAAAGGGCTGAAACAATTATACCATTAGAACTCGCCTCTTATGTAGGCACGCGTCCTTGCTTCCTGAGGGTGGTTGAAGAAATCAGCTGCGGGACCGTGTTCCACAAGCTCACCCAAGTAGAGGAAGATCACGTAGTCGGCAAGCCTCCGCGCTTGTCGCAAGATATGGGTAACAATTACTATAGTATAGTTCTCCTTAAGGTCAAGGAGTCGTCGCTCTATATGTTGAGCGGACATTGGATCCAGGGCCGATGTGGGCTCATCACCCAGTAACACTTCAGGCTCCACGGCGAGACCTCTGGCCAAGCAGAGCCGCTGCTGCTGTCCAGCGGAGAGCCTTGAGGCTGGGGCATGAAGCCTATCCTTTACCTCATCCCACAGCCCCGCGGCTCGTAGGTGATCCTCCACAGTCCGATCCAACTCTTGTCTCCCTTTAAGGCCGTGAAGGCGGGGGCCGAAGGCCACATTGTCGTAGATCGACATGGGTAGAGGATGCGGTCTTTGAGAGAGCAAACCTATCCTCTTTCTGATCTCCGTCACATCAACATCAGAATGATAGATATCGAGGCCACGGACGAGCACCTTGCCCGATATCTTGGTTCCCTCCACTAATTCTACTAATCGGTTCAAGGATTTCAGGAAGGTGGTCTTACCACAACCTGAGGGCCCGATGATCGCCGTAATCTGCCTTTCGGGGAGCTCGACGGTCAAATCCTTTAAGGCGTGGTGATCTCTATAGAATACGTTAAGGTTATGGACACTGATATGAGGATTGGCCATCCTTCCTCCTATCTTATCACGTGGGCCGTAAACCTCCCGCCGATGAGTCTACAGCCCAGACTAATGAGCAAGACTATGATCGTAAGCACTAGGGCAGAAGCATAGGCTCTCTGCTGCACTTCAGGGAAGGGGGTAGCCAGTTGAAAGAAGACAGCCAAAGGCAAGGATGCCACAGGCCGAAAAAGCGAAGAGGGCAGACTGTCGGTATAGCCAGCGGTGAACAAGACCGATGCCGCGTCGCCGATGCCCCTGCCAAAGGCCAAAAGAATCGCCGTCAAAATCCCGGGCAGACATTGTCTCACTACCACTCTCATTGCCGTTTCCAATCTCGTGGCCCCCAAAGCATAGGCGCTTTCCTTCAATTCGAGGGGGACCATGCTTATCACCTCTTCCAGAGCCCTGCTCATGATGGGAAGCTCAAGGAGTGTCAAGGCCATAACGCCTCCCAGCAACGATGCCCTAACCCTCAGGAAGACCATGATGGTGAAGCCAAAGGCCCCGTACACGATGGAGGGAACACCCCATAAGACGTCAAGGGACAATCTGGCAAACTCGGAGAACCTGGACTTGCCGCTGTACACTTGCAAGAATAGGGCGATGGGGAGGCTAAGGAGAAGGGCCAGGACCGTTGCTCCACCAGCCAAACATAGAGAACCAGTGATGGCATTCAGTATCCCGCCCTCTCCTCCCAAATAGTATCCTCCCTTGGGAGTCTGGGTGAGCATCGCCAGGTTGAGAGCAGGCAAGCCCTTCAAAACCACGACCGCCAGTACAAACACGAGGCTCCCGATGACGATGAGTGCTGAGGCTATCATCAGCCCCTGGAAGATAAGTTCCTCTTTCCGTTTATCCAAATCTACCTCACCACTCTTCTCTCAACACTCGCCGCAAGATGATCCTGGCCATGATGTTGAAGCATAAGACCATAAGCAGTAAGAACAACCCCGCGCCTAAGAGCGCCGAGTCGTAAAGTGGTATAGACATCATCTCCCCATAGTTGTTGGCAATCAGGGCTGTCAACGGATATGCAGGGTCAAAGATGGATGATGGAATCATAGCCACATTCCCCACCACCATGAGCACAGCCATGGTCTCTCCGAAGGCTCTGGAGAAGCCCAAGACGATGGCCGCGACTACACCGGGGAGCGCCTTGCGTATCACGACATGCTTCACCATTTGCCACCTTGTAGCGCCTAGGGCTAAGGAGGCCTCCCGAAGCCCGTCTGGCACAGATCTAAACACCTCTTCGGCAACGGAGATGATGATAGGAAAGACCATAAGGGCCAATACTATGCTCCCGGCCAGCACACTGTAACCGGTGAGGTTCTCCGCCGAGAAGAGAGGAATGAACCCTAAACTCCTCCCCATCAGGGGTGCCACATAATCTCTTATCAGTGGCACCACGGCCAGCACCCCCCACAGACCGTAGACCACCGACGGTATGCCTGCCAAAAGATCGATGAGTGGCTTGACAACCCCTCGAACCCTTGCCGAGGCATACTCAGCCAAATAGATAGCGGTTAGAAGGGAGAGGGGAATAGATATGATCATGGCCAAGGCCGTTACCCAGAGTGTACCGAGGATGAAGGGGTAGAAGCCAAACTCTCCTTTCAGGGGGTGCCAGGAAGAGGAGAAGATTAACTCTCCTAGAGGCTTGGCGGTTAAGATCGGTCTGGCTCGCGCATACAAGGCTAAGGCTATGAGAAAGACGATCAAACTAGAAGAGAATGTAACCAAGAACATGAGCCTGCTGGCCAGGCGGTCTTTCAAACTTCTGGTAAGCATCCCTTCTCCTTCGCCTCTTAGAGAGAGATTTGGACTTCCCCGCTCACTCCAACTTCCTCAGCCCTTCCTCAAGCCGTTCTTTCGGCAAAGGTATATAACCTACTTCTTCAACGTACCGCTGTCCCTCAGTTAGAATCCAGACCATAAAAGCACGCGTCAATCCGGTCGGCTGGCCTAAGGTGACGAGGTTCAAAGCCCTCGCCGGGGGAGAGGGGTAGATCCCCGTGGCGATGGCTTCCATGAGTTCACCCTTGGTGTCGTAAAAACTCTCCGCCTCGTCGAGGCGACCATTAGCGTTGAGATCGAGAGGGAGTATCTTTATCCCAGCCACCGGCTTTCCTGTCGCCGCAGCGTAAGCGAAATTCAGATTATTGTAGCCTATGCCTAGGGGGTCTTGATTGACCGCTTCTGCGAGTCCCGGGTCACCATAGACAGCCAGACCTATGAGATCCCCCTGTGCATACCCACCGAGGTAATGGGCCCAGGTCTGAGCAGCACCACAGGCATCCGATCTGGTATAGATATGGATTTCATACGCCACATCCGACCTGCCTACCACTTCTCCCCAGGTGGTTATATCCCCGGTGATCCAGATGCCCTCTAGGATCTCCCGGGACACACCTCTGCCTAAAAGATCTTCCAATACCGGATTATTCTCGTTGACAGTGGCCATAACGGCGTCCTTAATGACCGGGACCCAGAAGGCACCCCGCTCGATCTCCTCAGGGTATATCTCCCGCGAAACCATACCGATATCGACCAACCCCCCTAGGGCATCGGCCATCCCCTTACCGGCCCCACCGGCTGATATATCAAAGGTGACTTGGGGGTAGATCTTATGAAATTCCTCGCCCCACCTGACCATCATAGGGTAAAGAGCCCAAGCACCGGAAACCCTCACCGTCCCTCTCAACCCGGCTCCCCCCTCCTGCTCAGTTGCCTTTTGGCATCCTCCCATTGCCATTACAAGGCCTATCAAAACGGTGATGACCCATCTAGACCAATAGACCTTCCGCATCCCTCCCTCCTTGAACGCTCCTCCCATTGGCAGATGCTGAAGATTCTCCTCACAACGAAAGCCCAGAGACATAGTCATCTCTGGGCCTGCCTTTCCGACTACGTCTCCCTTTAGGCCTACGAGGTTAGCTGACGGGTTCGGACCGGGAGAACCGCCCTACTCGCTACTGCGAGATTCACCCCTGTCATCGAAAACGACGGATAATTGGGTTCCCCGCTTCCCTGGTGAGAATTCGGCCTTCAGATACGAGTTATAGTCTATCGAGGCAACCTCCTCACAATATAATGTAGCTCTTTCAGGTTGCTTTTATATTATACTTCCATAAGCTTCGCTTTTCAAGGGGCTGGCGGCGTGGGCGCAAACATCAGCCAGGGTGGCCTGATCCAGGATCCCCGCGATGGCCTCTCCCACCTCATCCATAATGATGAGCAGCCTGCATTTCTCTTCCCCTACTGGATAGTTGCACTCCTCATGGGCCATCTCGCTGACCTAACCGATAGGTCAACTGAATCGATTTAGCTATACTTTACCACGCTTATCCTCTCCTGTCCAAGTTTCTGCGCAGAGCAAGGTAAAGGTAGGCACACGAGGTAACACCCCTCTAACAAGATAGGGAAAGACCAGCGAAGCACGCAGTTCAGCAAGGTGCCCTCACAGTTTTCAGGCGGTGGGGCAGGGAAAGGGTTTAAACGCCTCGGGGGTGTTAGTTGCCTTGTTTGGCTTTTGAGGTTCCCTATTTTGTTCCAACCCTCTAAAAGTAGGATAGGGGAACCTAGATATGGGGTTCCCCTACCATTACGTCAAGGAGATGAAACGGGACAAGTGATCTTACGGAGTCGATCCCTTCTTGGGACGACGATAGATGAACCAGTAGACGAGGCCTACCATGAAGGCTCCACCCACGATATTCCCGATGGTCACGGATATGAGGTTGCCGATGAACCCCAGGAGATTGAGGTTCACCAGGTCACTAGCGACCTTTCCTGCTGCTGATAGCACCTCGGGTTCGGCTTTCAGCAAGATCCCCATGGGGATGAAGTACATATTGGCG
>DMLA01000068.1 GCA_003453555.1 Chloroflexota bacterium
TCGATGACCAGGCTCCACCATGGGAACAGCATGGCTGCAATCATCACACATCCAGCCACCAGTCCAAGGACATTAAAGGCGGAAAGCCATCGCTTCATCTCCCCTCCTTATCACCGTATCATCCGCGTGAACAGCCGCAGAAGCCGTTCCCGCCTTGCCAACCATGGCAACCGCTGCTGTATCCATCTCCGCCGTGACAGCCTGGAGATCAGCCGTCGAAACAGCCCAAACTTCTTGATGCGCGCGGTCGTCGGTGTTATATGCCAGTGGTACGGCGCAGCGACGGGTTCCCATTTCCCGGTGATCAGCTTCAAAATCTCCATCGCTGCCAGGCACGCTGTGATCCAAACGACTGTACAAATCTGAGCGTGGGGGAACTCCCCCTCAGCCCAGCGATCAAACCATTCCTCTCGCCATTTGCCCTCTGTCACGTAGTACTGGAGCACTCGCCTGGCCTCAGGGGTCTCCATGTACTCCTTTAGTTCGTCGTAGGGAAGCCCAAAGGGCATAGCCAGGCACTCCTCAGCAGATAATGGGCTATCGGGCAGAAAGGTGCAGGCCCGACCCAGGGCTCCGACGGGATAGGCCATCACCGCGGGCTTGCCCAGCCTTCTTGCCGCCCTGAAAACCATGAGGCTCAGTGGCCAGTCATCCGTTGCCGGCATGATGATGTCCGCTGGCTCTATCACTTCTTCGATTTCAGCGGGCTTCAAGCCTCGTTCGTATACGGTAACTTTGGCTTCTGGGTTGATCTTGAGGATGTCATCTCTTACGCACACTGCCTTGTTAATGCCTATCGTATCGGTGAAGCAGGTTACCTGCCGGTTCATGTTCGAGGGTTCATAGAACTCAGGATCCATGAGCACGAAATGGCCAACGCCACTCCTTGCTAGAACAATCGCCACAACCCCACCAATGCCACCACAGCCGATAATCATCACGCTGGCGTCCCTTATCCTCTCCTGCTCTCCAGGTTCATATATGCCAAGGTTCCTCCGGAAGAGGCCCTCATAACCCATACCACGATCTCCCATAGCCGAACCCTCCAGCCTGTTAAACTAGTCTCGGTGCGAAACGTGTCGCGGCGGGCGGCTCTGCCCGCCCCTAGGCCACTACATTCTACACCAATCTCAAGGCCCATGCAAAGGGCAAGCAAGAGACCCCAACCCGATAAACGAAACTTGGTTGGGGCCTCAAGCGCCTACTTCCATGGCCTCGGCCGATACTACTTTACCTTTCCGAAATTTTCCTACAGCCTTACCGATGCTGCGCGGCGATGGCCTCGGCTATGTCTGCGATCCCGAGTTCCTCTAGGGTCTCTGCGGTTGGGATCCCCTTGTCCTCTGTCCAGCCTCTCGCCTTCCAGTAGGCGGGCAGTGCCTCGTCGAACAGTTTCTCAGGCTTGCCTTCGTACGCTACTTGGCCTTTCGCCGGTCCTGTGGGCAAGGGGTCATAGAACCACCTGTGCGGGACCAGCATGTCCCACTCTGTCTTGGGATCCTTGAGTTGCTGGGTGTGGATGTCGAAGAGCCGGCAAAGGGCGTACTGCCTGGCTCCGACCTTGCCGAGGTCCTCTTCAGCGAAGTCGGTCCATCCCGTGGCCGCTTTGACCAGCTCCGCGGTCTTGCCGGCCCAGTGTCCTGCGGCAAAATTGCAGTAGACCAGGGAGTCAACCGCCGACTTGGCATTCTGTCCGGCGATGGCCGCAGCGTAGTCAGCCTGCTTGAATCCCGCCCCACCTCCGCCGGTGTGCGCGGTGGGCCGCGAAACAGTGACATACTCCAGGGCATCCTTGTCGAAGCCCCTGACATCGTGGGCGGGCTGAGCATACCGGTGGGTGGTCACGGGATAGTTCATGATCTCTGGCTTGCCCTTCTTCTCGGCGAAGTACTTCGCGGTTTCCCATGTCCCGTTGGCCAGCACGTCACCGATGCCCTCTCGGTGAGCGATCTTCTTCATGATGGCATCCACGGCATGGATGTCGCCCCATTGCAGGTCAATGCCATCCAGATCACCGGCTGTAATGAGATCCCGCTGCCTCAGTTCCATGAGCAGCGCCAGGAGAGACCCGCCTTCGATGTAGTCCATCCCGTAGTAATCATGGAGGAAGGCCGTGTGCTGGTTCTTGGCCTGGAATTCAACCAGGTCCAAGTGATCGCCTGTGAAGCCGTCGTCTGGCGTCGCATCCGGCAACTCCAGGTAACCCAGGTTGCCACCCACCATGCCCATGGCTTCCCAGTCAGGCATGTCGGTGATGGTTCCATCCATCAGTTCATCCTCACTGGTGACCTGTGCTAGGTACATGCAGTGTAGTGCACAGCCTGGGCAGGCTGTCTGCTTGACGAAGCTCGCTATATCCATGAATGGCCCTTCGAGGGCCTTCACGTTCTCTGGGTCAGCCCAAGCGTTCCACTGCCAGTTCCGGATGGGGAAGGAGTCTTCGATATTGGCGGACGTCGCGCCGATTCCTGCGGTGCCATACGAGCGCCAGAAGTAGTCTTTGCTCTCTGAAGCCTGAATCTGCCTCACGATTTCCAGGAACTTGGCTTTGTCAGCGAGCCGGTGTCCCTTGGTCCCTCTGATGACGATGCCTTTCAGATTCTTGGACCCAGCGATGGCCCCTGACCCGTATCTTCCGTGGGCCCTGGCCCCCTCGGTGATGACGTTGGCGTACCAAACCATGTTCTCACCCCCGGGGCCGATGACCCAAGAAGCGGCTAACCTCTTGGCTCCAATCCCTTGGCGCTTGACCGGCCTTAGGGCGGCCCACTCCGGGGTCAGGTCCGCATCACGCAGGATGCTCTCTCTGTACTCCAAAGGCGAGAGCACCGACTTGAGCATTTCCACTTCGGCCTGCTGTGTGTCCATGCCCCAGATGTTGCTGGCGTCTCGGATCTCGATGTTATCATCTACGACCGCCAGATAGACGGGATGGTCCGCTTTGCCTACAACCTGGATGCCATCCCAGCCAGCGAACTTGAGCTCCATCGCAGCCCGTCCCCCTGAAGTGCTGATGCAGATGAAATTGTAGCCGCTCTTGGTGACGATCACGGACCGAGCGTTAGGGCTGATTCCGTTCATTGGCCCGATCATGAATTGAATCATGTTTTCTGGGCTGAAGGGATGGACGCTCGGCTCCACCACGCCTTCCTTGAACAGGTAGTAGACGCCCAGCGCTGAGCCGCCGAGGAACTTCTTATAGACCTCCTCCGGCGTCTCTATGACAGAGACCGTCCCGCTGGACAGATCAACTCTGGCGATCTTCCCGGTGACACCCTTAAGCTCGGCCATTATAGATCCCTCCTTTTACCGAATATCTTCGCGTACAACAGCTCAAAATAGGCCTCTGGCGGGTTGGCGAAGTACCTACCGTTCGTCATCAGAGGCACAAATTGCAGGGCGGTCGGTTCTGGACACGCGTCGACGCAAGCGGGGAGCCCGCCACACATCGAGCAGATTTGGGCTTTCCCCTCGATGGGGTCGTAGGATATGCCGCTCCCGAACTGGTCCTCGCAGACCTCCAGACACCGCCCGCATAGGTCGATCCCCTGGCATTTATCGCGATCTATAGTCATGTAGCCCATTCCGGTGAAGCCTTCCTTCCCTTCACCTTCGGGGACGACGATGATCGCGTCCTCCGGGCAGACCTGCTGGCAAGGAGCCTTATCTGAGCCCTCCGCCCACGCTATAAGGGTACAGTAAGTACATACGTTGACGACATCAACGTACTGCGACCTCATGGGGCGAATCCTGGAGAACTCCAAGTTGACGACATCCTTGGTTTCCTCCGGGAAGTACTCCGTGGCCCACTTCTCGGCGCAGGCAACCGCGCATAGCAAGCAACCCGTGCAGACAGCGGGGTTGAACCGCAACATATGCCCTGCCTTCGCTTCCTTCTCAACCACTGGCGGTGGAGCAGGGGCCTCTGTGGGTGCTGGCGGAGCAGGACCAACGGTTGGTGTAGCCTCCGGGGCGGGCTTTGGAGCGCAGGAGGCCAAGGCCTCAGCCGCCCCCAGGGACACGCCCAACAGGGTCGAGTAGCGCAGGAACTCCCGGCGGCCTATCTTGCCCTGGCGCAGTTGCTCCTGCAGCTCGGAAATCAGTTCATGCAACCGTTCTTCCATCTTGTTGCCTCCTTCTAGTTGTGGAGATTCTGGACAAGCAAAAGTCCCTTCGATACGAACCACCTCCTCTCTCAAAGTTGTCATCCCAGAAGGATACCGTTACCACTCTAATTGAAAAGGAGACGACCCATCGGCCATCACCGCGGCCAAAAGATTCGCCTCCTTTGCAAATACGGCGGGCGTGGGGATTGCTCCCCACACCTTATCGCTCA
>DMLA01000033.1:0-4391 GCA_003453555.1 Chloroflexota bacterium
AGGGGAGGGGTATAATAGATTTTGGGCCACAAGGGTCGGAAAAGGGTGTTTCTGGCCTGAAGGGGGAGAGGAGCCTGGATTTATGGGGCGAAATCGTGCCAGACCAGATGCCAAGGAGGCAGCCAACCTCCTTTCCGAGGTTGTGAGAGAGGCTCGGCTAACCTGGTATCTTCTCACCGATGGGAGGGTTTCCTCTGGGGTGAAGATGATACCGCTTGCCACTTTGCTCTACATCCTCTCTCCCATCGATCTCCTCCCTGACCCTATTCTGGGCCTGGGTCAACTAGACGACCTAGCCGCTTTGATACTGGGGGTGAAACTCTTTATAGAGATGTGCCCCCGGGAGATAGTGAGGGAATATCTGGAAAAGATGACCTCTGTGGTGGGCTCCTATCGTGTGGTAGAGGAGGAGAGAGCACCACCGAGTCTCGATGTCCCACAGGAGTAAGATCTGTCGCAGGGAGTATGATATGGAAAGGGAGAAATCTACCTGGACGGTGAAGAAAGGCCTAGCCCAGATGCTCAAGGGCGGGGTGATAATGGATGTGGTGAACGCCGACCAGGCCAGGATCGCCGAGGAGGCGGGGGCGGTGGCGGTGATGGCTTTAGAGAGGGTTCCCGCTGACATCCGCTCTGAGGGCGGGGTGGCCCGTATGAGCGATCCGCAACTGATCCTGGAGATCATGGAGGCGGTCACCATCCCGGTGATGGCTAAGGTACGGATCGGCCACTTCGTGGAGGCCCAGGTCGTGGAATCGTTGGGGGTGGACTTCATCGACGAGTCGGAGGTCCTCACCCCTGCCGACGAGGAGCACCACATCGACAAGCATCTCTTCAAGGTGCCTTTCGTTTGCGGTTGCAGAAACCTGGGCGAGGCGTTGCGGCGCATCGGCGAGGGTGCAGCCATGATCCGCACCAAGGGGGAGGCGGGCACAGGGAATGTGGTGGAGGCAGTTCGCCACGCTCGAGCGGTCTTGGGAGGGATTAAGAGGCTCCAAGCGCTGCCGCCCGAGGAGTTGATGAGCGCGGCTAAGGAGTTAGGTGCCCCTTACGAGTTGGTAAAGGAGGTGGCGGAGACGGGAAGGCTGCCGGTGGTGAACTTCGCCGCTGGGGGGATAGCCACTCCCGCTGATGCGGCCTTGATGATGCAACTGGGGCTGGATGGGGTGTTTGTGGGCTCTGGCATCTTCAAGTCCGAGGATCCCCCTCGCCGAGCCAAGGCCATAGTCGAAGCCACCACCCATTACGATGATCCGGCCATCATCGCAGAGGTTTCCAAGGGGCTGGGCAAGCCGATGCGCGGCTTGGAGATAAGCGAGATCCCAGAGGAGGAACTCCTGGCCCCACGAGGTTGGTAGATGCGGCGGATCGGCGTTCTGGCTCTCCAAGGCTCTTTCATCGAGCATATAGCCACGCTCAAGCGGCTGGGGGTGGAGCCCCCAGCCGTCAAATTGCCAAAAGACTTAGTCGGCCTGGATGGTTTGATCATCCCTGGAGGTGAGAGCACTACCATCGGCAAGTTAGCCACTACCTATAAATTGATAGAGGAGTTGAAGCGCTTGGGGGAAGATGGCTTGCCTATATGGGGCACCTGTGCAGGGATGATACTTCTGGCCAGAGAGATCGAGGGAGATAGCCAAACTCGTCTTGGCCTTATGGATATAGCGGTGGAGCGAAATGCCTTCGGGCGGCAGGTGGAGAGTTTCGAGGCAGATCTCGTGATCCCCGCTCTAGATGGCGTTAGTTCTGAGGAGGAGAAGGGCAAGAGTTTCCGTGCGGTCTTCATCCGCGCCCCCTCGGTAAAGAGGGTGGGAGAGGGGGTGGAGGTCCTGGCCGCCCTAGATGAAGGTGTCATCGTGGCTGCGCGGCAAGGGAACCTCCTGGCTACCGCTTTCCATCCTGAATTGACTGAGGATAACCGTTTCCATCGCTACTTCCTCAACCTGGTCGAGTTATAAAGGGATGGCGGCCTAACGGGCCCTCATCGCTCTCTTGGTGAAGATGTCATACGTAAGGTCTTTCGGTTTACAGGATATACCACTCCTCAGGAGATGGGGAAGCAAGGGAACCCTCCTGGATGTGGAGAGCGTTATCTGGGGGTCTCATCGCCCCTTGGTCAAGGCTCTGGGCAGTTATCTCACCTTCAACCGCAGGGGGGTATACACCTTCGTATTAGATGGCCAGGGGTTCATCCAGGGGCGGGATCGGGCCTCTGGTTTGGCGTGCGATATAGTATATATCGCCCCTTCTTGGGATGACTCTTCGGAGGGGATATGGTATCACCTGTTGGAAGGGTTCTGCGTGGAGAAGGGGGAGGAGAGGGCACGGCGCATATTCGTCAAATTGAGAGAGGAAGAGTCAGAGGAGGTGGAGGTCTTCCGGCAGGTCGGCTTTAGGGGCTACGCCCGACGGCAGATCTTTCGATTAGATGAGATCCCTCCCAAGATGCTCGATGCGGACAAGCGATCCTTGCGACCCCGTCGGGCGGGGGATGAATGGGGCCTACAGAGACTTTATAGCAGCGTGACACCTCGGCCCGTGCAACAGGTGGAGAGACCAGAGGATACCCCCCTCTATCCGATGATGAGGGAGTACGTAGCCCAAGAGGAGGGGGAGATAATCGCCCACTTCTGCCTCATGCCTGGGAAAGAGGGGCATTGGATGAGGGCCGTGATCCACCCTCAAGCCGAAAAGAGGCTGATAAGAAGTGGCTTGTGGTTATTTTCGGCTTTCCAGGCCCGTCCTATCTATTGCGAAGCGAGGGGGTATGAGGAGGGTCTTAGGAGCGAGTTGAGGGAGATAGGGTTTGAATATCTCTTTGAGGAGTTGTTGATGGTGAAACATACTACGGCACGGGCAAAGGTGCCTGCAGCCCAGCCGGTTGTCAGCCTAGAGACGAAGGCAGAGGGGGTGCCTACCGTCTCCAGCAGCAAGAGATAGAAGATGTGGCAACAAGAGATCACCGATGACCTAGACCTTTTAGTGAGTGTGCTCCCGCCGAAATTGGCAGCCTCCCTGAAGAGGATGAACCGGGAGCAAGACCTCTTGGAGGTGGTCCTGGACTTGGGTAGGCTCCCGGAGGCCCGCTTCACGGACCAGGAGGCCGTTCTCGACGATTCCGAGGTCACAGAAGAGGAGATCGAATACGTGGTCTCTCGCATCGGCGACTTCGGCGAGGACAACCGGGCAGGGATCGAGCGGACACTGCACCGCATATCGGCCATCCGCAACCGGAAGGGGAAGATCGTGGGGCTCACCTGCCGTGTGGGTCGAGCGGTCTACGGCACCATCGACATAATCCGGGATATCGTGGAGTCGGGGAAGAGCATACTCCTTTTGGGACGACCAGGGGTAGGTAAGACCACCATGCTCCGGGAGGTGGCCCGGGTGCTGGGGGATGTGAAGCGGGTGGTGATCGTCGATACCTCTAACGAGATCGCAGGGGATGGCGATATCCCCCACCCAGCCATCGGAAAGGCGCGACGGATGCAAGTGGCCACCCCAGCCCTGCAACATGAGGTGATGATCGAGGCGGTGGAAAATCACATGCCGGAGGTGATCGTCATCGATGAGATCGGTCGGGAACTAGAGGCCATGGCTGCCCGAACCATCGCCGAGAGGGGGGTACAGTTGGTGGCCACCGCCCACGGAAATACCTTGGACAACCTGATAATGAACCCCACCCTGGCCGATCTGGTAGGGGGCATCCAAGCGGTGACCCTCTCCGATGAGGAGGCGCGCCGCCGGGGTACCCAAAAGACGGTTTTGGAGCGGCGAGCCCCACCTACTTTCGATGTGGTGGTGGAGATCCAGGATTTTTACCACCTGGCGGTGCGCCACGATGTGGCTGAGGCGGTGGACGCCATCCTGAGGGGAAGAGAGTTGCCTGTGGAGTTGCGGTATCGCGATGAGTCCGGCGAGGTACATATGGAGAAGGCCCTTCTCCCCAAAGAGGGGAGAGAGCCCTCGGCTCTTGAGCCGGGGGTGGCTGAACCGTTAGCCCCCTTACGGGTCTACCCCTACGGGGTCAATCAGAACTACCTCGACCGAGCGAGTGAGGAACTGGGTCTGCCCGTGGAGGTGGTGAAGCGATTAGGCCAGGCGGATATCATGCTCACCCTGAAGAGTTACTATCAGAAGCGGCCGCAGGCCATTGTGGATGCTGAGAGGCGAGGGGTCCCGGTTTACGTCTTGCGGAGCAATACCTTGCGCCAGATAAAGAGCAGTCTGGCCGAGGTCTTTGGGGTGGAGAAGAGGGTGGACCCCTTCGCTTTGGCCTTGCAGGAGACGCAGGAGGCGATAAGGGAGGTCCTGGCCGGTGCCCGGTCCGTGGAACTCTCTCCCCAGAACGCCTATATCCGCCGCAGGCAGCATGAGATGGCTAGGGAAGC
>DMLA01000033.1:4781-5934 GCA_003453555.1 Chloroflexota bacterium
ATAAATCTCTCTATGAAACGAAACCCTCCCCGCTTAGGCGTTCTCCTTGCCTTCGAAGGGATAGACCAGTCAGGGAAAAAGACCCTCTCCGCTCTGTTGATGGAGCGATTTAGAGAACTCGGCATCCAGGGAGAGAGGATCTCTTTCCCTGATTACACCACGCCCATCGGTAGGGAACTCAAGTTTTACTTAGCAGGAGAGAGGGACTATCCACCCCAAACCCGCCATCTCCTCTTCGCCGCCAACCGATGGGAGCGGAAGAGGGATATAGAGTCTTGGCTCCAGAGGGGAAAGGTGGTCTTGGCCAACAGGTATCTCGCCTCCGGGGTGGCTTACGGGATGGCCCACGGTTTGGAGAAAGATTGGCTCTGGAATCTGGAGGAGGGTTTACCGAAGCCGGATCAGACCTTCCTCATCGATATCCCTCCCCAGGTCTCTTTTGCTCGGAAGATGAAAGAGAGGGACCTCTATGAGGAGCAGACGGATCTCTTAAAACGAGCCAGGGAAGCCTATCTGGACCTGGCTTCGGAGGGCAACTGGGAGGTGTTGGATGGGACGAGGGAGGTAGAGAGTGTGTTTGGCGATCTTTACAGCAGGGTGAGGGAGGTCTTATCTTCGAGGGGGTATGAAATCACACCGTCTCCTCGAATTCACCCATAGATCCCTCTATCTCCTCAGGGCTCTCTCCCGCCTCCAACCTATCTACCATCTCGTCGAATTCGGGGCCTAGATCCTCTCCCATCTCCCGGCCCATCTTTCGCATCCAGCGGGCTAGGCTTCTGGGGTCGTTCTCGTCCAAACCAGCGAGGCTTGAAGGGTCAGCGAGGCTCTCCAACCTGCTCTCTTCGGACTTCAAGATAGCCACTTTGGAGATGAGCCGCTTTAACTCCTGGCTACCGCAGGCGGTGCAGCGGAGAGGGCTCTCATCGGATAGGCTGCGCAGAAGAGAGATGCGCCGGCCACAACTCTGGCATCTGTATTCGTAGATAGGCATCTTACTAGGTTCCTATTTAAGGATGCACCATCTATTATAGTGGGGACGAACTTCTAAATCAACCTTTGCGTAAAGCATCCCTGTCCTTACAGGATCTCTGTGGGATGGGAAAGGAGGAGGGGGCGGTGACAGATCTTCTACATGTGGGCTTCGGAGCCA
>DMLA01000063.1 GCA_003453555.1 Chloroflexota bacterium
GGCAGGTGGCCAGGCTCGCCGCTCTCATCGTGCGGTTCCTAGGCCAAATAGGGGAGATGGGTCAAAGAGGCTAAACCCAAGCCAGATATATTGACACCCCCTGGGACGAATCCTATAATGGTTTGGGCTTGTTGAGGGTCTCCCTCGTCCATAAACTCCGAAGAATTGGGGAAGGAAAGGCATCTCAAATTGGCATTGGACAATTCGACTAAGCGGCGATTGGCACTAGCAAAAAAGTTGTACATGCATGGTTGCAGGCATGCACGCAATAAAGATGCGGTGAGTAAGATGATCGCTATCCATAACTTTGATAATGCTGCCGAATTTGTGACCAAGGTAGCTGCTGATCACCTTTCTTTGCCCTATAGCGAGAAGGAATTCTACTCTCCTTTGGATGCGTTGCAGAAATATTTTAGGCAAGAACTGGGCAAGGAATTGCCACTGGCAAAAGAAATCATTGAACTGCACAGAAATAGAAATAGGGTACAACATGGAGGGACTGTCCCCTCAATAGATACTGTGCAAAGGTTCAAGGACGCTACAGAGCAATTTTTTAGCGAGATTGTGACCACTATCTTCAAAGTGTCCTATGAGGAAATATATCTATCCATGTTAGTTGAAAACGATGAGTTAAAGAGCAAAATCCTCGAGGCTGAGAAGGCTCTTGAACAAGGGCAATATCAAGAGTGCGTTAGGCTGTGTGATGGCGCGTTCATAGTTGCCACGTTTGATATAGGAGATATTGTTTCTAAAGCCGGTGTCCTAACAGCATATTGGGGAGCAGGTACTGAGCTTAGGAACCTAATTGAGGAAGAGTTCATTCAAGAAACCTACGGTAATACAGATTACGGAGGCCTGGCGAACGAAATCGGGAAAGCACTTTTGCAACTAGGTCAGGCATCGACTAGTATGCAATTCTTGGATGAATATAGGGTTGGTTTTCTGAGGCATAGGGAGCTAATCGATAGTCTTAGTAATCTCTCAGAGAAAGAGCTAAGTAGTGGTGCTCAAGCGTCATTAGATTTTGTTACGAATATCATTTTGAAGTGGCAAGAAGAAGGGCTATTACGCACAAATTCATCGTAAGGAGGATAGATGTACGACGTGGTGATCGTGGGGGCGGGGCCGGCCGGGCTAACGGCCGGTATCTATGCCCAGACCAAGCGGCTCTCTTCGGTGATCCTGGAGGCGAAGGAGATAGGGGGGCAGTTGACCTGTCTTTATCCCCACAAGAGTATCCACGATTTCCCTTCCTACACCGATATCGTGGCCCACGAGTTGGCGGGGAAGATGGCCGCCCAGGCTCGGGAGATGGGCTGCGAGATTAGGGAAGGGGAGGAGGTCATCGATTTGGATGTCGAGGAGGAGAAGATAACCCCCAAGACCCCCAAGGGGACCTACGAGGCGAAGGCGGTGATACTGGCTCTGGGGATGGGGCTTTTTGAGCCCCGGAAGTTGGGCATCCCCGGGGAGGAGGGGCTGGAGGGGGTCTATTACAACTGCCTGGATACGAAGCCCTTTGAAGGGAAGCGGGTCCTCTGCGTGGGGGGAGGGGACAGCGCCCTAGAGATGGCTCTCACCATCTGCGGCTGCGCTGGGAAAAGCACTCTCATACACCGCAAGGACTACTTTAGAGCCGACGAGATGACGGTGGAGAGGGTGGAGAAGAGCCCTATCCAGGTGGTCTTCCGCACCGAACTGAAGGAGATCATGGGGAAAGAGAGAGTCGAGGCTGTACGGCTCATCAACAACGAGACGGGGGAGGAGAGAGTGGTGCCCATAGATGCGGTGCTCATCAGCATCGGCTTCATCCCCAATCTGGAGAGCGTGGAGCGGTGGGGGCTGGAACTCAAAGGCAAGGCTGTGGTGGTGAACCCCGAGATGCGGACTAACCTTCGAGGGGTCTTCGCCTGTGGCGACCTGGTCACCTATGAGGGCAAGACGAAGCGGATAACCACCGCCTGTGGCGAGGCGAGCACCGCTGTAAATTCAGCCTATAAGTACATCAGGAAACCCTACTGGGCTTAAAGGCAGTGGTTCTTGGCCTTGTTGAGAGGGGGCTTGTCCAGTGAGGCGGGCGCAAGCCCCCTTAGATGTAAAGCGCTGGGGTGAAAGTGTGTGAATGAATCCCGTCTCCGACGATACGGATCTCGAGCCCTCCTCCTGCTCCTCGTTATCTTGATACTGGGCGTTCTGCCCAAGCCTTTGGTCGGCGTGGGCCCTCAACAGAAGGTTGAAACCGTAAACCCCAAGATGGGGGTCCACACCCGGCTCACCGATGAGGTGGAGGAGTGGAAGATAAAGCACACCTTGGAGTTGGTGCGGGCTATGGGGGCCCCTTGGGTTGTGGAGTATTTCCCCTGGGCCTACTATGAGCCCCTCAAGGGGCAGTTCGACTGGACCCACGCCGACCTGGTAGTTGACTACGCCAACGCCCAGGGGCTCACGGTCATCGCCAGGCTCGATTTCGTCCCCCCATGGGCGCGGCCCAAGAACACCACTAATAGTTACCTAAGCAGAGAGCGTTACCAGGATTTCGGCGACTTCGTCTACGCCTTCGCTAGCCACTTTCGAGGTCGAATAAAGTACCTGGTCATCTGGAACGAGCCGAACCTGAGTTCTTCTTGGGGCTTCCGCCCTGTGGATCCGGAGGGGTATACGGAACTCCTCAAAATAGCCTATAGGAGGGCCAAATATGCAGACCCCGATATCCAGGTCTTGGCCGCGGGGCTGGCTCCTAACGTGGCCGATGAGGGCGACGGGTTCGCCCTCTCGGATTTGACCTTCCTCCAGAGGATGTACGACGCTGGGGCCAAAGAGCACTTCGATATCCTGGCCGTCCACGCCTACGGCAACGTCTTCCCCCCCGACGACCCTCCCGCCAGGGATAAGATAAATTTCGCCCGGACGGAGTTACTCCACGAACTTATGGTGCAAAACGGAGATGGAGACAAGAAGATAATTATCACTGAGGGGGGCTGGAACGACCACCCCCGCTGGACGAAGGCGGTGCGCCCCTCTCAACGGATCGCCTACACCATACAGGCCTATGAGAGGGCAGGAAGGGAGTGGGATTGGTGCCTGGCGGTGGCCTTCTGGGCCTTCCGCACCCCTTGGCCGCAGCGGAACTTCCGGGATTACTTCTCCTTCGTCACGCCGGAGTTCATCCTCAGGCCCATCTACAGGGAAGTGCAGGCCTACGCCCAGGGGGCTACTGACTGGCTTGAGGGGACGCCTGGGGAGCGGTAAATGACTGTCAAAAGGCGCTGGCTGGCATATATGGGCTTCTTTGCCCTGGTCGCCCTGGGCCTCTTTCTCCTCTTTCGTCCCCCAGGCGGCGAACTGAGGGATCGGGCCTGGGAGCGGATCGAGCGGCAGGGGGTTCTGCGGGTAGGGATGGACGCCAGTTACCCGCCCTTCGAGTTGTGGGATGAGGTGGGCTTGCGGGGCTACGACGTCGATTTGGCGCTGGCCTTGGGGAGGGAATGGGGCGTGGAGGTCGATTTTGAGAATATCACCTTCGATGGCCTCTATGAGGCCCTCAAAGTAGAAAGGGTTGACATAATCATTTCCGCCCTCCCTTATGACCCGCTTCTGACTCAGGATGTGGCCTATTCTTATTCATATTTTGACGCTGGGCAGGTCTTGGTGGTGCGTGAGGAGGAGAGGGCTATGGCCAAGGTAGAAGACCTGAACGGACGGAGGGTGGGGTTGGAGTTGGGTTCCCGGGGGGATTTGGAGGCTCGGCGGCTAGAACAGACGATGGTCTTGGAGAGAAGAGCCTATTTAAGCGCCCAGGAGGTCCTAGAGGCGCTTAGGGACGAGAAGATAGATGCAGGTATAGTGGATGCCGTCTCCGCTTATCAGTTCATTCGGGAGCAGGGCGGGCTTCGCATAGTCCAACAAGTGACTGAGGAGCCTTACGTCATGGCCGTGCCTATGAAAGCACCTATCCTCCTGGAGAAGGTGAACGGAGCGATCATCAAGTGGCGGGAGATGGGGTTCTTGGAGGAGTTGAGGGAGAAGTGGTTCTAATGCTTAACATAAGCAGATTGAGCTTCCGTTATGATTGGTTATTTTGGTGCCGTCAGATGACATCTGACGGCACTCAACTTCCCCCTTCAGGTGGAGATGACGGGCTGTTCTCACCTTCGCGCGTTTCTAATCTCACTCGAACTTAAACCCTTTCTCGGTGAGAAGCCTCAAGCAAGCATCTACCACCTTGGGGCAGTACCCGCCAACGATCTGCTCCGGATCCAGCCCCAGATTCTGGCTCACCGCCTTGCTGCCAGCAGGATGTGTGATCTGCGTCGATCAACGTAGCGTTAAGAGAGGAGCGTTCAGTCTCTGCACCGCGCTCACCTTCTCCGGAGGAGGCGGCGGCTGATGCTTCCAATCTCTATGTGCATTGACCTGGCCCGCCGTCAGGACAGAATCCTACCTCGGGCGGATAGACCTTGTTGTGCTTGGTGCAAAACTTGAACGTTGAAGCTACAGTGTAGACCATCTCGTCAGGGATACCTTGTGTCTTTGCAAATGCTCTGAATTGCGCAAAGGTCTGTTCGTCCCAGCCAGGGGGCAAGTTCTCGGTACGGCCTGCACCGTGACTTCTCTTACGGCCAAATAACTTATCTAGGAAACCCATCTTTCACCTCCTTTTCCAGTAGAGATCAAGAACTCAAACAGGGATTCTAAATACATTATGATTTTAGCACAAAATGAGGCAAAATAAAGCCTAGAGGGAAAGCGTGGGGAGGAGCCTCGCCCATCTAAAGAGGCACCAAGCCTTCTGATAAACGCTTTGGTCTCTGTTATTCTTAGTCAAATAACCCTTAGATGAACAAAACGCCTGCGGCGCTGCTCCTTGCCTTTGGCTGTCAGCCTGCCTCCTCGCCCGTGCTGAGCGCAGGGTGCAAAGCGTTGATGCCAGCCTGCCCTAGTACTTGCCAGGCCGGGGGGCAGACTGGGGAGGAAACTGGTGACGGCACTTAACTCAAAAAGCGAATTACCAGGAAGGATATGCGCCTTTAACTATATTCATGAAGCTGTCTTTGGGGCTGTTTAAGTTCATAATACAAATTAGGTCGTCATAAACCGAGCCGCCCTTACTTATGGCAAAAATAACCCAGTTCTTCTCGTCTAGGTGAGGTATCGGGCCATAGGAGATACCATACTCAGAAAATTCGGCAGGTAGTTCGCTAATTACTTTCTCCCTCAAAGTCTCTGGTTTTGTTATTCTCCTTTTTCCCTCACCGCTACTATCCATTTGCCAGTATGATACCTCTCCTCTATCTGGTGCCCAGTCATCACTACTTTCTACAGTGGTTTTAGAAAAATAGATTATTCCGTTTTCTACTTTAAGAAGCCCGAAGTCATCTAAGGCAGTGGCCTGAGCTAGTAGCTGTCTTTCTCCGCTTGGTAATGTTATCTTCGATAGTCCACTGCCCTCGCCGGCTTGATACGGTCTGAGCGGAGATACCTCTTGAGGTTCAACAAAGACGAATTCCTTGTCGCTAATCCACTCTGTTTTCCCGTAGGTGGTAAACGAAGTTATTTTTCTACCCGTGGGATATTTATAGACACCGCCTGCTCCAACGCAAGCGGTTCCTGAATCTGTGATCAAATATTTGCCGTTGGGTGACCACGAAACGCCTCTTAATCTCCACTCATCCGTGTTCAAGGTTTCTACTTTGCCAGTTCTTACTTCGTAAATGTGTATATTGTTGTCTTCATCCATTTTTACATAGGCAATTCTTGAACGGTCAGGGGACAGGCTGGGATTATTGCCTTCAGCAACTTCTATGGGCTGATTATTTAAGCCATCCAAGAGAAGAATCTTCCCGTCTTTTTCAAAGACTATCAACGAGTTCTCAATAGATTTGAACACAGGCGTTGGCGTAGGTGGCTTCGGCGTCGGCCCGCAGCCACTAAAGATCAACGCACTCAGAATGAGCACCAATCCCAAAGTTGACAGTTTGCTTTTCATTTCTTGCTGTTGGCGTTAATCCAAATCTCTTCGTGAAACAACCGTTGACGGCGCTCAAAACATCCTCTGAATCGCTTTCTTATCTCGAGTGACCCCCAGGGCGGCCATCAGTTTTATCCTCGCCTTCTGGCCGTTTAGCCCCTGGGCGAAGATGCAACCTGCCCTTTTGAGGTCTCGATAGGCCCCTACATAGCCGTACTCGTCGTAGACGCGGCCTGATGGGCAGCGGGAGGCGATGAC
>DMLA01000042.1 GCA_003453555.1 Chloroflexota bacterium
ACCAAGGGGCCCGTCCCCGAGGGTGATTACACCGTACCCCTGGGTGTGGCCGACATCAAGCGGGAAGGGAAAGATGTAACCATCATCGCCACCTCGATGATGGTCTTGCGAGCCCTTCAAGCAGCAGGAGAGTTAGCCCCAGAGGGGATCGAGGCGGAGGTGGTCGATCCTCGAACCTTGAAACCTTTCGATGCGGAGACGGTCAACCGGTCGGTGATGAAGACCGGCCGAGCCCTCATCGTCCACGAGGCCTGTCTAACCGGGGGCGTTGGCGCGGAGATAGCGGCTCGCATCGCCGAGGGGCCAGCCTTCGACTACCTAGACGCCCCCATCAAGCGACTAGCCGGGTTAGATACCCCCATCCCTTACAACCGCACCTTGGAATACCACACCGTGCCCCAGGTGGAGAATATCATAGAGGCAGCAAGGGAACTGGTGGGAGGGTAGAACTGTCGGCCGAGACTCTTGGCCGTGGGTCCGGATGCTCGCTGCGTAACGTCGCGGCATTCCCGAACCCGCGAGGCGGGTTGAGTCGAGCCAACAATGTGATGGCATGCGAACGGCCGCGCCGATCAACTCAATTTCACAAGCTACTATCCGTGAAGTCATCTGCCGCATTGAGAAGAGCGCGTATAGTTTTTGCAAGCCATTCGCGCCTTGATGCGGTAGTGTTTTTATCAATTTGAATGCCCTTCACCCACAGGGCTTCGCCATGGTGAGGGCCACCTAGGTGGAAAGCGCGCCCAGGTGCAGATCGATGAGCAAGAAGATTTCGTATTTCTTTCCAATCGCGAAAATCTTGCGCACTCCTCATTTGCTGTAAAGCGGCAGTGATACCCTCCTTTGGAAAGGCTGCTGCAAACTGCTTGGCAGTCTTTTCCGGACTAATGGATCGCATATCCCTGGGCGTTGAGATTGGGAAATTCTGTGCATCCAGCATTGAACCGATGGCGAACAGGCCGTAACAGAGACTCTCAATCGCCGCCAAGCCGGTTACGAAGAAGCCGAACAACTCCCGTTCTTGCCTATACCGCTCAGGTTGCGGAGGAGCATTTCCGGCCCGTTTAATGGATTCAATAAACGCCCTGTCGTGATCCGCGCAGGAGAGGAATCGATATGCGACCGCGTTCCAAGCACCTGCGTATTGAGCCCAGGAGTGGGGATAAGCGTCTTTCTTAGCGACCACACGCGAGCGGATTGCTTCGTAGGGTTCGACGGCGAAGTCTCTCGGCATCACAAGTCCTATTGTCGAGAGAGGTTGGTTAGGCATGTGAGATTCTCTCCCAAAAAAGCAGCGTAGACCCAAAACCTCTTTGGCCACAAAGTCTTGGGCGTTTCGCCTAGCGCATCATATCCGCATCACTTCGTATATTGCCAGTATAGCATAACTCGACAACCAAATCACCTTCCGATGTGATACCAAAAGAGGTCAGTTGGACGCCGAGGCCAAGTACCTCCTGGCGCTCTCCGCCAAGATCGCCGCTCCGATGGGTAGTGCCTCTTCATCCAGGTCAAAGTGAGGACTGTGGCCCGGGCGCATCTCCCCTCTCTTAACCCCTAAGCGGAACATAGCCCCCGGTGCCTGGGCCAAGAAGTAACTGAAATCCTCCGCCCCCATGGATGGTTCCTTGGGCAAGACCTTCTCCTCGCCTAATAGGTCGATGGCTACCCCTCGTATAAGTTCAGTCACCCTCTCCTCGTTCACCATCACCGGGTACCCCTCCTCAATTGTGAGGCGGAAGTCGCCGCCCAGGGCTCTCGCTATCTGGAAAGCCTTTTCCAATTCGGTGTGCAGTTGTTCCCGCACCTCCTGCTCAAAACTGCGGATGGTGCCGGTTAACTCCACCTCCTGGGGGATGACATTCTCCGCCGCTCCCCCCTGGATGGTGCCGATGGAGATGACCGCCTGCTTCACCGGATCGATGCGGCGGGAGACGATCCCCTGAATAGCCAAGATCACTTCCCCAGCGATGAATATGGGGTCCACCCCTCGATGGGGATAAGCGCCATGACAGCCTCGCCCCATGATAGTGGCCTTAAAAGAATCGACCGCCGCGCCTATAGGGCCAGGGCTTATCTTAACCACGCCACTCTCCGTCTCTGAATCGACATGCAGGGCCAAGATAGCCTCCACCCCCTCCATAGCCCCCTCTTCGACCATCCGCAGGGCCCCGCTTTTGCCCTCCTCATCGGGGTGCTCCTCCGAAGGCTGGAAGAGGAAGCGCACTTCTCCTTCTAGTTCCATCTCCTTAAGCAGCATGGCCGCTCCCAAGGCCATAGCCACGTGGGCGTCGTGGCCGCAGGCGTGCATCACCCCGGGAACTTGGGATCTATAAGGCACCTCGTTCAACTCCTGAATGGGCAGAGCGTCCATGTCAGCCCGGATAGCGACAACAGGACCTCCCTCCCCTAGATAGCCGATGACCCCTGTCCTGGCCACTCCCGTCTGAACCTTGATGCCCAGCGATTCCAGGGTCTCGGCTATCAGGGCTGCGGTCTTTACCTCCCGAAACCCCAACTCCGGCTGGCGATGGATGGTACGGCGCAATCTGATGAGTTCTCCTTTCAACTCTTTGGCTCTGGCAAGCATTTGGCCTCCTACTCTCTTTATGACTAAGAACCGCCCAAATTCTACTCCAGAGGGAACTGATTGTCTATCTTTTGGCCACCCACGCTACAACATTGACTTGGAAGCAGAAGTGTGTTAGAATTCATAATCGAAACAGAAATCCCTCCCTCAGAACAACTCCACGATGCATGTGAGATAGGGGAAGGAGGTGGGGTTATTCCCAAAAACGTAGTCTTTACCGTATCTCTCTTTGAATGGAGGTAAGGCATGAAGAAGTTGGGTTTAGTAGTCCTGGTTATCGTCGGTATTCTCTTGGCCAGTTGCGCCCCAGCAGCGACGCCCACACCTGCGCCCCCGGTTACCGAAGTGCTGACCGATCTTGGCGGCCTAGAGGTCGCTGTAGCCGTGGAGAACGCCTATCCGCCCTTCAACTACATCGATGAGGAGACCGGGGAGGCTGTGGGTTGGGACTACAACGTATGGCGGGCCATCTGCGAAAAACTGAACTGCACCCCAGTCTTCACGGAGAGCGCCTGGGAGGGACTCTTTGAAGCCATGGCTGCTGGCGAGTATGACGTGGCTGCCGATGGGATCACTATCACCCTGGATCGGTCCAAGAAGATCGACTACTCCGATCCCTACATGGAGTATGGCCAAGTGCTCTTGGTACGAGCCGATGAGACGGAGATCACCAGCGGGGACACCCTGGTGGCTTTGACCGACAAGATCGTGGGCGTCCAGATAGGCACCACCAATGAGATCACCGCTATCAGCCTAGTAGGCGAGGATAGGGTGCAGAGTTTCGAAACCTTCGACCTACCGGTCGTGGCCTTGATGACCGGCGATGTGGACACGGTGGTCATCGATGAGGTGGCGGCTGTCGGTTTCATGATGGAGAACCCAGGCAAGTTGAAGATAGCGCCCGAGCCCCTCACCGGCGGGGAACTTCTAGGTTTCGTCTTCCCACCCAAGAGCCCTCTCGTCGCACCGGTCAACTGGGCTATGCAACAACTCTGGGCCGATGGCACCATGGACCAACTCTACGAGAAGTGGTTCCGGCCAGAGTAACCGCTAATCTCATCTAGTTTGGCAGAACAAGCAGGTTTGCGAGGCGCATTCCCAGCGCCTCGCAAACCACCTCCCGCTCTTCTCATCGGATTATCATCGAAGAGGGAAACCCTTTCACACTGGCTTCCTCCTCCACCTTCTGTTCCCTTCAGCAATGAGGGATGAGTGATGGCTATACCCAGAGAAGTTGAAAGACCCCAACCCAAGTTAGTACCCTGGACGCGGAAACTGGAGGATGTGCCTTGGTGGGGCCTGATCGTACTCCTGGCCTTCCTTCTCATCGTCTACCTCATCTACACTTCAGCAACCTACCAGGACGCTTTCCGCTTCCTCGTCGTAGGCGTAAAACTGACCATACTGGTGACCCTCATCTCTTTCAGCATCGCCATCGTCTTGGGATTGACCGCCGGTTTAGGGCGGGTATCGAAGAACATCATCTTCTATACCGGCGCTTCTGTGTACGTCGAAGTGGTGAGGGGTATCCCTCTCCTGGTGCAAATCATCTACTTTGCTTATGTTGTAGCGCCCCTTCTTGTCCAGGTGACGAACAGCCTAGGAGCGTTTATGCTCCAATATACCGCCATACAACCCCTTATGGGCTTAGCCCACACCTTCGCCAACCTACATATCCAAGATGTGGATGTAACAGCAAGGGCGATCGCTGGTTTGGCCTTCGGATATGGGGCCTATGAGGCGGAGGTCTTCCGCGCGGGGATCCAGTCGATCGAGAGAGGACAGATGGAGGCGGCCCGTTCCCTGGGCATGGGTTATTTCCAGGCTATGCGTTACATCATCCTTCCCCAGGCCATCAGAAGGGTCTTGCCCCCCCTGGGCAACGACTTCATAGCCATGCTGAAAGACTCTTCCTTGATATCGGTTCTGGCGGTCAGAGAACTGACCCACCTGGGCAAACTGAATCGGGCTCGAACCTTCCGCACCTTCGAGACCTGGAATACGGTCGCCTTTCTCTATCTTATCCTGACCCTCAGCCTCTCTCTATTGGTGAAGTTCATGGAGAGGAGGATGGCCTTTGAAGAGTAACATAGTTGAGCCGCTGCCGATGGATGACGACATCATCATCATCGAGCACCTGTATAAGAGTTTTGGAAAAGTGAAGGCCCTGATAGATGTGAGCCTGAGAGTGAAGAGGGGCGAGGTATACTTCATCTTCGGCCCCAGTGGCGGGGGGAAGAGCACCCTTCTCCGCTGTATCAATCACCTGGAGGCGCCCGACAGCGGCACCATCATCGTCGATGGCATCCCCGTCACCCATGCCAAGACCAATATAGATCTGGTCCGCGCCGAAGTAGGGATGGTCTTTCAATTGTTCAACCTCTTCCCCCACCTCACCGTTCTAGGGAATGTAACTCTGGCGCAGGAGAAGGTCCGCAAACGCTCAAAGGAGGAGGCGGAACGGGTGGCCATGGAACTCCTGGAGAGAGTAGGGATACCGGAGAAGGCCGATGCCTATCCCAGCCAACTCTCTGGTGGACAGAAACAGAGGGTGGCCATAGCCAGGGCCCTGGCTATGAACCCCAAGATCATGCTCTTCGATGAGCCCACCTCGGCTCTGGATGCGGAGATGATCAAAGAGGTGCTCGATGTGATGCTCGATTTGGCCCAGGAGGGGATGACCATGGTGGTGGTCTCCCACGAGATGGGGTTCGCCAAAGCCGCCGCCGACCGGATGGTCTTCTTGGATGCAGGACGGATCATCGAGGAGGCGATGCCAGAGGAACTCTTCAAGAACCCCAAAGAGGAGAGGACGAAGCAATTCCTCAGCCAGATACTCTATTGATAGAAACGCTCCCCAGAAGTTGAAGCTTTCCCCATCATGGGAGGGCTTTTCTATTATGGAGGGGGCACAACGGAAGGCGAACTACTCAAAGCAGTCGTATATGGGCTCGCCTTCAAGGTAGGGCAAGAGCGGATGTTCCTCTATATAGGCCCGAGCCCTCTCCCTCATAGCCCCCAGGTTTTCCCAGGTGTCGAACTCACTGGTGATCAGATAACTCCGTGGCTTCATCACCGACTTTTTGACCAAGGCGTTCTTGTAGCCGGGCTGCTTCTCCTTCATGGCCTTGACCTCATTGAATACCTTGAGGGCCTCGTCTTCATGGCCCTCCTTAACGGTGAAGATAGCGATCTCGATGATCATAATATTCCTCCTAACAACGGTGTGGAGAGGTAGGGCTCTGTACCTACCCTGATGGGAGTACAGCCTGCCATGTCTGTCCCGCCTGCCCTGGTACGCAGCAGGCCAGAGAGCCTCTCCCTAGGTCTTTATCCGCCGCACGCTGTTGCTCCTACACTTGGGGCAGGTGTGCTCCTGGGGGTTCTCTTTATCGTAGGGGGCGATGAACTCGTGCCCGCAACGGAGACATTTGAACTCGGCTTCCTCGGCCATCCTATGCCTTCTCCGCTAACACCTGCTTGGTGTACTCTATCTCCTCCGGAGTGACTTTCTTCCTCATCTCCTCCAGTTCCCCCATCACTCGAGCGAACTTCTGCCCCTCGGCAGCGGAAATCCACTCTAATTGCAGCCTCTCCGGCCGAATGCCCGCCCTTTCCAGCCTGTCCCAGAGCCTTTCCACTCGCCTTTGGGTCCACCGATTGGCGTTGATGTAATGGCAGTCAGCAAAGTGGCAGCCGGAGACGAGGACCATGGGCGCTCCCAAGGCGAAAGCCCTAAGTATGAGCCTCTCCCCTGTCCGCCCGCTACACATGGTGCGAATGACCCGGGCGCTGGGAGGATACTGCAGCCGGGAGACGCCAGCCATATCGCCTCCGGGGTAGGAGCACCAATGGCAGGCGAAGACCACGATCTTCTCCTCTGGCCCTTCTCCCAGCATAGCCTCAAGTTGGGCGAAAAACTGCTCATCACCGAAATGGCGCTGGGTAATCGCTCCTACAGGACACTCGGCACTACAAGTGCCACAACCGGCACAAGCCGCCTCGATGACCCGTGGGGAGACTTTCCTTTTAGGATCCACATCGACGATGGCTCCATAGGGACAGACCCGGGCACAACGGCCACAGAAGTTGCAAAGGTCAAGATCGATCATGGGGGTGATAGCCTCTATAGGTATCTTATCCTGGTTGAGGATGATCTGAGCCCTAGCGGCGGCAGCGCTGGCTTGGGTGACGCTCTCCTTGATATCCTTGGGCCCCTCAGCGCAACCGGCCAAGAAGACCCCTCGGGTGGGGGTGTCCACCGGCTTCAGTTTGGGGTGGGATTCCAAGAAGAAGCCATCGCTCGTCCGCGAGAGGCTCAAAAGTTGCTGTACCGTCTTACTATCCTCGCGGGGCTCCAGCCCCACAGAGAGGACAAGCATATCCAACTCGTGCTCTTCCAGTCGGCCGGCGGTAGTGTTCTCTACCGTCACCAAGAGGTTCCTCGTCTCCGGGTCCTCCTTCACCTCCCCAGGGAGCCCCCGCACGTATCTCACCCCTGCGTCCTTGCTTCGCTTATAGAGGTCCTCAAACCCCTTGCCGAAGGCCCGCATATCCAAGTAGAAGACGGTGATATCTATTTCGGGGTAATGGTCCCGCAAAAGCAGGCTATCTTTCACCGTGTTCATGCAGCATATGTTGCTACAATAAGAGTTGCCCCTCCGCTCGGTGCGGGAGCCCACACATTGTATGAACCCTATCCGTTTCGGCACCCTTCCGTCGGTGGGACGGGCAAAACGGCCCCCTAGAGGCCCCCCGGAGTCTACCAGCCGCTCGAACTCCAAGGTGGTGATCACGTTCTCGAAACGGGTGTAACCATACTCATCCAAGAGGGTGGGGTCGTAGACCTCCATACCCACGGCCACGATGATGGTCCCCACTTCCAACTCCACGATTTCATCCTTCATATCGAAATCGATGCAACCCTTATCGCACTTTTCGGCACATTTACCACAGGCGATAGGCTGAACCCCCAGGCACTCCTCGATATTGATGGTATAAGAAGAGGGCACAGCCTGAGGGAAGGGGATGTAGATGGCTCGGCGGGAGGAAAGGCCCATCTGGTACTCATCGGGCATGATCACCGGGCAGACGTCAACACAATCGCCGCAAGCGGTACACTCCTCCTCATCGACATACCGGGCTTTCTTGCGCACCTTAACCCTGAAATTACCTACGTAGCCCGATACTTCCTCCACTTCACTATAGGCCAGGAGTTTTATCCTCGGATGTCGACCGACATCCATCATCTTAGGGCCCAGGATTCATATGGAACAATCCATGGTGGGGAAGGTCTTATTCAGTTGGGCCATCTTCCCCCCGATGGAAGGCTCCTTCTCTACCAGGTATACCTGATGACCAGCGTCGGCCAGATCCAAGGCCGCCTGGATTCCGGCCACTCCCCCGCCGATAACCAGAGCCGCCTTGGTGACCGGCACCTCCATCTCTACCTGGGGTTCCAGAAGCCGCGCCCTGGCGACGGCGATCTTGACGATATCTTTCGCCTTGGCTGTAGCCGCCTCCCTATCGTGGAGATGAACCCAACTGCATTGCTCCCGGATATTGGCCATCTCCAGGAGATAGGGGTTGAGGCCCACATCATAGATGCATTTGCGGAAGGTGGGCTCATGGAGTCGGGGGGTGCAGGAGGCCACGACCACACGGTTCAAGTGGTGTTCCACAATGGCCTTCTTGATCTCTTCCTGGCCTGGGTCGGAGCAGGTGTACCTGTTTCGCACCGCCAGGGCCACGCCGGGCAGCCTCTCCGCGTAGTCTCGCACCGCCTCGCAATCCACCGAGCCCGCTATGTTGAGTCCACACTCGCAGACGAAAACGCCGATCCTCTCACCCTCGGGCAACCCTATCACCTCCTTTCCCAGAGGCCTATAGAGCATTGGCCGCCAAAACGACCAGGTCTTCCACCTCTATTCGAGCCTCCTGACCTACCTTCTCATCACTCATAGCGCATCTGAAATGTATCTGGCACTTGGGGCAAGCGGTGATCAGGAGGTCTGCGCCGGTGGCTTTGGCCTCCCTGAGTCGTTCCACCTGGATCTCTTTATTGTCAGCCCCGCAGTTGGTCCAACAACTGGTGCCACAACATAACGCCTGGGCCCTGTTTCTCTCCATCTCCACCAATTCCACCCCCGGCAGAGAGGCGACAACCTGGCGGGGTGGCTCATACAGGCCGGAGAAACGGCCCAGACGACAGGGGTCTTGGTAAGTGACTCGCTTAGTTGACCTTCTACTTGTGGTCGGCGTAGGCAACTCCTGGGCGAGCAACTCAGAGATATGGATTACCTCCGCCTTCGGCCCGCCCACATAGCGGGGATACTCCACCGCCAAAGTATGGTAACATTCAGCGCACGAGGTGACCACCCGCTGGGCCCCGCTCTCTTCGATAGTTTGCAGGTTAAGTTCTGCCAAGCGACAGAAATTATCGACATCCCCCTCCCAGAGGAGGTCGTGCCCGCAACAACGCTCATTTTCCAGCACCAGGGGGGTGATACCCAAGCGGTTGAGCGCCTTCACCGTGCTCCGAGCGACCTTGTGGCCTGGAAAGTCCAACTCCTGGAAGATGACCTCGAAGTAAGGAAGACAGCCCACGAAGTAGAGGGTATCCGATCTCTCGGCCACTTTACCTCTTCGGAGCCAACCCAGCCGGTTCTGCTCCAAGTTTTTGGTCATCATCCGCATCAGGGTCTGGAGTGCTCCGCCATGGGCGCACTCCCCGCTCTGGCCACCCTCCCAGGCCCGGGTTCGCAAATGCCTGATAAACTCCGCATAGGTCACATCGCTTTGACACCTCTCGCTGCAAGCCTCGCAGGTTAAGCAAGACCAGAGAAGCCGATCGTGGGCTAAGTCGCCTCCCCACAACGCTCTCTCCACCGTCAGACGGGGAGAGTAGATGGGGTTAAGCCTGGCTAACGGACAGACGGCGGTACATTTGCCGCAATCCAGGCAACGATAAGCGTGGGTCTCTTTAATCGCTTTCTCCATATCCATCAGAGTAGACCCTCTGGACGAACCTCTTTACCTTCTGGGCGAAGAGCCGCCCATCGCCAAGAGGTATCGAATCCAGGTGCAGCCTTCTTTTATCTATGCCTAGGAGGCCCAGCAAAGCCTGCGTTCTCTTAAATAAATCCTCGGCCCCTTCGAGGCGGTGTTCGCACTCCCCTGGTGGGCAGCCCAGCATCAATACTCCCGCTGCTCCCAACTCGAACGCTTTCAAGATCAGACCCCGGTGCAGCCTCCCCAGACACTGCAAGCGGACTAACCTCGCATTTGGCGGATAAGAGATGCCTTGCAACCCCGCCATCTCCGCCCCGCTGTAGGCTTTCCAGTTACAGGAGAAGACAATCACCTTGGGCTCAGGGTTCGGCGAGGCCAAGAGAGCCTCTAAGGTGACCTCCAACTGACGGTCGCTGATATAACCAGCGGTGATGGCTCCCGAGGGGCAAAGGGCAGCGCAGCTCCCACAGCCGGTACAAAGAGAGGCATCCACCTGAGCCACAGGCTGCTCCCCATCTTCCCGAACTCTAATCGCCTCGACTTGGCAGACCTCCTCACAGGTCCCACACCCTCGGCAACGCCAGGCCTCCACTTCAGCCTTAGGCAAAGGCACTGTCATCAGCTTGGCTCGGGCCACGGCGGAAGCGACCAGATCTTTCGCCTTCTCCGTCGCCCGTTCGCCAGCATGGACAAGAGCGCAATGCTCCCTGATGTTCACGAACTCGAACAAAGAGGGCGATCTCAAGAGATTGACCTTGGAGCGAACCCTCTGGTAGGAGCAACTGTAGCAGATCTGATCCAAAGAGCAGCAGGAACAAGCGGCCAAGACGGCCCGGTTCAGGTTATGAGCGGTTATGGCCCGATCTATGCTCTCCGCTCCCTCAACAAGGCAAGCGTAGGGGATCTCTTGAGTGTGCACGACCCCCAGCAAGCGGCTAGCCTCCCGGCATACCTCGGCCACATCTATCACCTCTCCGATATGGCCACCACAATGGCAGACGAAAACCCCGATCCTGGGCTCGCCATCCAACCGCCAATCCCTTTCCTCTAGAGGGAGACGAAGAGCCAGGGGAGAGGGGGCAGGAAGGGAAGGGGCACTGATGGTCTCCAGACTCAGAGGGAGACCTTCCAACTCGCGGGCATCGGCCAACAAGATAGAACCCACCTGTAGCCTCAACTCTAGAGGCCTTTGCTCGTGATCGATGGCTCCCGTCTCGCAGGCTATCTCGCACTCTAGACACTCGCTACAGAGACCACAACTGAGGCATCGCTCCGCCTCGGCTCGGGCCTGTTCCTCGGTGAAACCCAGCTCCACCTCCTGGAAACTCCCCTTGGCCTGAGAAGGGGGCAGGGTAGCTATTTGAGCCCTAGGTCGGCGAGAGGCAAGACCCAGGCTCAATCTCTGGGCTATCTCCTCCTCCGTCAACTCCGCCTTCGGGGGCGAGAAAGGTTCCCCCCTCAGTTCTTCACCTCGAAGATACCGATCGATAGAGCGAGCGGCCCTTTGGCCAGCGGCGATAGCGTCCACCACAAAGGCGGTGCCCGTCACCGCATCTCCTCCCGCGAAGACGCCCGGTTTCCCCGCAGCCAGGGTCTCGGGGTCTACGGCAATGGTCCGCCTCGAAGTTATCTGCAACTCACCATCTACAAGGAAGCCTAGGTCTGGGTCCTGGCCGATGGCGAAGATAACCGTATCGCAAGAGAGCAGATGCTCCGAGCCGGGGCGGGTCTCCAAAGTCAGACGCCCGTCCTCGTCGAACTCCATAAAGGTCACATCCAAACACTGGACTCCAGTTATCTGGCCCTTAGTGTGGACTATCTCTTTGAAAGCCCGGGAGGGGTGAATTATGACCCCTTCGGCTTCGGCAGCCTCGATCTCCCAAGGGTAAGCGGGCATCGAGTCCCTGCCCTCTAGACAGGCCATCTCTACCCTTTTGGCCCCCAGACGGACTGCGGTGCGAGCCACATCGACAGCCACGTCCCCCCCGCCCAAGACCAGGACCCTCTCCCCCACCCTCACCTCCTGGCCCAGGTTCACCTGGCGTAGGAAATCAGTGCCCACCAGCACCCCGGGGAGATCGGCCCCCGGAATAGGCAACTTCCGACCCCCATGGGCTCCCAGGGCCAGAAATAGAGCCTCATACTCTTCCAGGAGAGCGTCGATATCCTCCACGTGGCTGTTCAGTTTCAACTCTATGCCCAAATCCAATATCTCGTCGATCTCTCGCTGTATTAACTCAGGGGGCAAGCGGAAGGAGGGGATTCCCACTCGCATCATCCCCCCTGGAACGGGCAGGGCTTCAAAAAGGGTGACTCGATAACCCAAGAGGGCCAACTCCCGGGCTGCGGTCAAGCCGGCGGGGCCGGAGCCCACCACAGCCACAGAAGGCCCCTCAGCCGGGGGGACTTTCAGTTGGGCGGTCTTTCCTTTAGCGTAAGCCCAATCGGCCACGAACCTCTTGAGAGCCCTGATGGAGACCGGCTCATCCACCCTTTGACGGCTGCATTCATTCTCGCAACGGTGATCACAAACCCGGCCACAGATGGAGGGGAAGGGGTTCTCCTCCTTGAGGGCCCGCAAGGCATCCTCATACCGTCCCTCCCTGATGAGGGCTATGTAACCTTGGGCTCGTTGATGGATGGGACAGGCAGCGCGGCAGGGGGCTGTCCCTCGCTTCTCGATGACGTAGGCGGCAGGCACAGACTTGGTGTAAGGGAGGTAGATCGCCTTACCATCAGAGTCTCTCCCCATCCTCACTGGACAGTTGGCCTCACAGCGGCCGCAGGCGGCACACCTCTCCTTGTCCACGTAGCGGGGATGACTTAACAGAGTGACCGAGTAGTTCCCTTCTCGCCCCTCGACGGTGGTTAGTTGGGCATTGGTCAGAAGGGTGATCTGAGGATGACAGGCTGCAGCTAAGAGTTCAGGGAGGAGTGAACCCTCTACAGGCAGGGGGTTCCCCAAGGGCGCTTGGCCTAAGGAGGGGGCCCGGGTGACCAAGTGCACCCTTTGGCCCTCTTGGGCCAATTTTAGAGCAACCCTGGCCGCAGCGACCTCGCCGCCGATGACTAGGCTACTCTGCCTA
>DMLA01000182.1 GCA_003453555.1 Chloroflexota bacterium
GAACCTGTTGAAGAGGTGATGGCATACCTACGGGGCCAGGCAATCACCAAAGAAGCAGCGGAGAAGTCCCCTCAAACCTTTGTTGAAAGGCGTAACTGGAAACACCCCCGGCCCCTATACCGACACCACTTCGGACAACCCTCCCTGGAAGACACTGTAGAGGGGGTGCGGCAATTGGCCGAATCGAGGCTATTGGACGTGATCTCCTTGGGGCCAGATCAGGATGCCCAGGAGTTCTTCTTCCACCCCGAAAAGCAGGACCCCCGACGAAAGGGGGCTGGAGGCGTGCCGATACGCAGCGCCGAAGATCTGCGCCGCCTCTACAAGGCTTCCCGAACGGGCAACTACCCTCTCATGCGGGCTTACGCCGGTACCCAAGACCTGGTGAGGATGGCCGAACTCTACCTGGAGACGATCAACCTAGCCTGGGGAGCCATCCCCCTCTACTGGTTCAACCAGATGGACGGTCGAGGACCAATGAGCCTAGAAGAGTCCCTAGCCGCTCACCAAGAGGCGATGGCCTGGCACGCTCGGCATCAGATCCCAGTGGAGTGCAATGAGCCCCACCATTGGGGGATGAGGGATGCCTCCGATACCATCTATGTGACCACTTCCTATTTGGGGGCTTACAACGCCAAGGCTGCAGGGGTTAGGCACTATATCTCACAGTACATGTTCGACTGCCCTGCCGGCCTCTCAGATAAGATGGACCTGGCCAAGATGCTGGCCGCCAGGGATATGGTCGAGGAACTTCAAGACGACGGTTTCCAGCTCTTTCATCAGACCCGCAGTGGCCTATTGGGCTACCCTCCCGAAGAGAACGCAGCCAGAGCCCAGCTGGCGGCCTCGATCTACCTACAGATGGCCTTTCGCCCGGATGTCATCCATGTCGTCGCTTACTGTGAGGCCGACCACGCTGCTACCCCCCAGGAGATAGTGGCCAGCCTGCGCATGGCACACCACGTGGTGGAAACCGCTTTGCAAGGCCTACCGGAGATGACCTTAGACCCTCAGATACAAGAGCGTCGAGCTGAATTGGTTTCTGAGGCCAAGATGCTTCTGGATGCGATAGCAGGCCTAGCGCCAGCCGAGGTCCGCGACCCCCTGACACACGTCCCTACTCTAGCCCAGGCCGTAAGCAGGGGCCTTCTAGATGCACCCCAGCTAAAGAACAGCCGCTACGCCTTAGGTGGTTCGGTCACCGGAATAGTCGACGGAAGTTGTAGAGAGGTCGACCCGGAAAGTGGGAACCCTTTGGATGAGAGGAGTAGACTGACGCGCCTGGGCCTATGAAGAAAGGAGTAGCGATGACCAAGCAACTGAACGGCTATACGGTGATCGGGGCTGGCCATGGGGGAAAGGCCATGGCCGCCCACTTGGGAATGCGCGGATTTCCAGTGCGGCTTTTCAACCGCACCGCGGAGCGAGTGGAGGCTATCAAGGCCAGAAAGGGGATAGGGCTGACGGTGCACGACCAGGAAGAGAGGTTTGGCCCCTTGGAACTTGTAACCTCAGATATCGGCCTGGCCTTACAAGGTAGCAAGGTCATTATGGTCGTAGTTCCGGCCACCGGCCACCGTGACATCGCCGAGCGATGTGCCCCTTATCTTCAAGATGGTCAGATAGTTGTGCTCAACCCAGGTCGCACAGGAGGCGCTCTGGAGTTCAAGAACACCCTCAATCTCTCAGGTTGCAAGGCGGATGTCACCGTAGCTGAGGCCCAGACCTTTATCTTCGCCAGCCGAAGTATGGGACCAGCCGAGGCCAAAATCTTCCGGATCAAGAACACCGTGCCCCTTGCGGCCTTGCCTGCGACCCGTACTCCTCAGGTGCTGGCCGCCCTGGAAGAGGCCTACCCTCAATTCATAGCCGCTCCCAATGTGCTACATACTAGTCTCAACAACATGGGCGCTATATTTCACCCCGCTTTGACCCTCTTCAACGCAGGACGAATAGAATCCACTCGCGGCAATTTCGAATTCTACATCGACGGAGTTACCTCTTCGGTAGCCAAGGTACTTGAAGCCCTAGATAGGGAGCGGATGACGGTTGCGGCCATCCTGGGCATCAGGGCGGTATCGGCTTTGGAATGGCTGGAGGAGGCCTATGCCGCTACAGGCTCGAACCTCTTGGAGGCGATTCACAATAACCCGGGTTATGTGGGGATCAAAGCGCCTCGCAACCTGGAGCACCGCTATATCTTCGAAGACGTGCCTATGAGCCTAGTCCCTATCTCCGCCCTGGGGAAGAACTTCGGGGTCTCAACTCGCACCATCGATAGCGTTATCCTCCTGGCTAGAGTTATTCACGGCGTAGACTACTATCAGCGAGGCCGCTCGATGGCTGATCTGGGCCTCGAGAACCTGACTGTAGCCGAGATCCAACATTATGTGAACACCGGGGAACTCTCCGATAGATCTTGGGCCGAATAACCCCTGTTTGCTAGGTCGAGGGGCTTGCCATAGGCGTATTGCAATGTCGGCTCTCGACCAAGGGTCCAGATCTTTCGCCGCTCGTCTCTCCTTTCGCCAGTTGGCGTATCGTCTGACCGCCCCTCAACATCAACCGTACTCCATATGATCAATGCCGCCTAATCGGCATCGCCTATCCATTAACTAATCGCCCCTTCCATCCTCACCGGAAGGGGCTCTCTGCAAACTTCAACGCGCGCATGTAAACGGCAGTACCCCCGGCGGTGTTCAGAACAAAGGCGCGCACCCTAGAACTGGTCTTCGCCTAAGAGTAGCAGCGTAGTGTGAGTGATGCGGCGGGTGCTGGCAAAGATGGGGGGGGGCACAGAGACACTCAGACACTCGTTGCTTCTCTCATAAGCAAATGAGCCGAGCGAGGGTTGCGCCCCTCTTTATCCTAGCATACTTTGTCAACGGGAGCGATGCAGGTTTCGCTTTCATAGCAATTGGTCTCCCCCTGAGACCGTGACCGTTGCAGCCTTGATGATTGCCAGGCGGTGAGCCAAGGTCAAACCCCTTCCACCCTCCCTCGAACCCATAACACACAAACTCAGCCCAGGATCAGATCGTTTGTCGGCCGTTTCAAGCCTCGATTTGTCGGGTGTAGGTATCAACATACCACCAGGGTGATTTTGAATGGTCTAAGCGGATCGGTTGGATGATCTTATGCCTAGAAACACCGGGGAAATCGGGGCCTCAGGGGGTCTGGGGATTATCCACAACATCTTGGTGTCATAGATGCAATATTACCCTTCGAGGTGCAACTGGAATTAGAACCTGGGCGTAGGAGAGTTAGAAGCTAGAGGAGCCAAGAGTGGCTCCTCCTTCATATGTCAGAAAAGGAGCGCAGATGAGTGAGGAAGACCTGAAGATAGTTAGGGAACTCTTCGACAGGGCAAGGGAGAACTTCGAGCGGGATGGCTACCTGGCACCAGTCTTGCTCGCCTGGGCACTCGACCGGGCTCCGACAATCAGCCTCATTGAGGGCAACCTCCGCAACATCTTGCCAGGTATGTGCCACACCCTACGGCTCTCGGGCTATGACAGGTTCACCCTGATAATGGAGGGATGGATCGTTATGGGCGAGGAGAATCTCAAGAACATTCAAAGGTGGGTGGGAAGGATGGGAGAGCACCCAAAGGCACAAACCTCTGTCCAGATCATCTTTGTTAGCCTAGAAGAGACCTGTAGCAAGTTTGCCGTCTATGATGAGACCGAGGCCGGTTGGCTCCTAGTCAAAGAGGCAGAAGCAACGCCAGATTGGACCCTAGCTGGTGTCCTGATAGAGGCGCTCAAGGGGAGTGCAGATGGAAAAGACAAAGAAGAGTAAAGGATTTGCGCAAACGTCTCATGGAGGTAGGGCATGACAGAAAGAAAAAGGCAATGAACCTCCCATAACCTCGCTCGGAGGGGCTACCGCCTTCCTTTCAGGGTCACCTCGGTCGCGCGGAGTGCTTGCGAGGACAGATCATACCTACGTCTTGGCCATCGATCTCGTCTCTGGTCACTATCCGGCCACTGTACCAGGCAGCAAGACCGTGAAGCTGACAGCAGGCACACAGTCAAACAAGAGCATGCCGTCGGCGACGCTTCGCTCCCGGCCCGTCCACAGGTCATGCCACACGTTGGTATGGCTCCCGGTCGGGATCGCCAGATCCGTCACGGAAGACCTGGGATTCAAAATCACGATCACTTCATCCCCCTCATACACACGCCGGTACGCGTAGACGCCGTCGAAGGTGAGCAGCGTCTCAAAGCGACCGCGCCGCAAGGCTGGATGCGCCCGGCGCAAGCCGATCAGCTTGCGGTACGCGTCGTGAATGCGACGGTTCCACCGCGCCTCATCCCACTCCATCGTGCGCCGGCAATCCGGGTCCATATCGCCGCACAGGCCGATCTCATCGCCATAGTAGATGAGCGGCGCCCCCACGGTGGTCATGAGAAACGCCACGGCAACCAGCAGGCGATCGACGTCGCCACGCAAGCCTGTGAGGATGCGTGGCGTGTCGTGGCTGCCCAGCAGGTTAAGCATAGCAGGCGCAGCGTTGCCATGGACCTGGTGTAGCATCTCCACCTCGAATGCGAAGTCTTCAGCATCTAGGATTTTCGTAGCACAGTAGTCCAGGATCAGCTCTCGCAGGCGATAGTTGGTGACACCATCAAATGTGTCCCCCTGGATCCAGGGGCTCGCTTCGCGCCAGACCTCGCCGACCAGATAGGCTTGGGGATTCACCCCCTTCACAGCAGCGCGGAATTCCCGCCAGAACGCCAGGGGGATCTTGAACGGCACGTCCAGCCGCCAACCATCAATCCTGGCCTCCTCCAGCCAATGCGTCGCCACTTTGAGGATGTATTCCTGTACCGGCCGATGGTTAAGGTTCAGCTTCGGCATGTATGGGGCGTCGCTGAAGGTGTAGTAAGAGGGCGGACTGGCACAGATCGGATACGACCGCACGATGAACCAATCCGCGTAGGGTGACGCCGCGCCCCGTGCCTTCACATCCTCAAAGGCCCAGAACCCATCGCCACAATGATTGAACACGCCATCCAAGATGATCCGCATATCGCGGCGGTGCAACTCGCGGACTACTTCCTTCAGCAGCTCGTTGCTGCCAAGCGCCGGGTCCACCTCGAAGTAATCACAGGTGTCATATTTGTGATTGGTCCGAGCTCGGAAGATCGGGTTGAGGTATAGTGCGTTGACGCCCAGACCCTGCAAGTAGTCCAGCTTTTCGAGGATCCCTTGTAGGTCACCCCCGAAGAAGTTCTTCCGGGTGGGCGGGTTCCGCCAGGGTTCCGTGCCAGGTGGATCGTTGGACCGGTCCCCATTGTAAAACCGATCCGGGAAGATCTGGTAAAAGATAGCGTCTGGAACCCAATCCGGCACAGCGTAAGGATCACAGATATCCGTCATGATTGTGGGCCTTTCAGTGTGCTGCCGGTGAGCCGGGCCTGCAAGGCTTCACACAGAATCAGGTACTCGGCGTGCGACCACAACAGCGGCGTGGCGATCGTACCGAACCGCTCAAGCCAGACTGGGTAGTAAGATGGGTCGTTCAGGTTAACCGGGACTTGTTCAGGCAGGTCACCTTCGGGTGTCGCCTGCGTTTCCACCCAGGCCTTGATCCCCTGCGCGCGCTCCAACTGCCCGGTATCCACATAATACCAACCCAGCCAGGCGGTCAGCAGGATCCATTCTCCGCCACCGTAGTAGGTGTCGCGCTGATAACGGTGTAGCCCGCCGCCCGGAGAGCGCAGTTCCTTCTCAATTCGCCCCACTGTACTGCGCATGAGAGACTCCTCCGCGCTGAGCAGACGATAGGGCGTCGCCACTCCCAACAGATTGGCATCGATCTCCCGGCTCCCAACAAACTTCACCAAGTGGCCCTCTTGTACCGCGTTCTCCAAGACAAAAGACCGAATCTCCTCAGCCGTTTCTCTGGCCCTCTGATCGCCCCAAAGGTCAGCCGCTGCTTGGAGCCCCCCATAGATGGCTGCCAAAGTGTAGGTATGGAGTCTCTCCCCATTTTCCTCCCAGCAGTCAAAGCACGGGAAAGGCCAAAGGGCCGTCAGATATCTCCTCACCAGGGCCACGGCTCTTTGCCATGACTCAGGCATGGCCGAAAATCCGGACATCTTCAGGTGCTGGATCATGGCCCAGAGCCATGTGCCAAGTCCATCTAGTTGGTGGTTAGCCCATTCATCGTCCCCCTCCATCCCTTCCACGGTGAAACGGCAATGGAAGCAGTCCTTTTCCGTGGGTGGGATACCTCGGTGGGCGTTCTCGATGCACCGCGAGATCTTTGACTCATAGCGGAGAATGGTCCGGCCGGCCCATTCGTGAAATCTTCGGGCGCTCTCATGTTCACCCGCGAGATCCATAGCGTAAGCGATGAAGGCCCCATCGCGAAACCAACTGTAGCGGTAAGGAGCAAAACTAGGAGAGGCCACGTACGCGCCACTCGAATGCTGGTTGTTCAGGATAACGGAGATACTGTGCTCGTAGAGGCTAGATTCCATACAGTTATCCCTTGATGGCACCTGAGATCGCGCCCTTGATGAAGTACCTTTGCAGAAGGATAAACAAGGTAATGATCGGTGCTATGGCGATCAGCGAAGCAGCAAAAACCAGACCCCAGTCCGAGTAAAACACGCCATGAAACGCCGCGATTCCAACCGGCAACGTCCGCTTAAGGGGATCATTCAGCACGGTCAGCGCCCAGGGGTACTCATCCCATGCTCCCAGGGACGAGAAGATAGCCGCTGTAGCCAACGCAGGCTTGCAAAGCGGCAACATGATCCGCCAGTAGATGGTCCACGACGACGCCCCATCGATTCTTGCCGCCTCCTCCAGTTCGCGTGGTACTTGCTCAAGGAAGCCCGTCAGCAAGAACGTGCTCAAGGGAAGATTCTGCGCGACATAGACAAGCACCAGACCAGATAGACTGTTGAGCAGGTTCAATGTGCTGGCGAGCATGAACTGAGGGACGATGAGAGTCATAGCTGGCATCATCATAAAGATCATGATGCCGTAGAAGAGCGGTCGCTTGAAGACAAACTTCAAGCGAGCAAATGCAAACGCCATCATCGATGAAAACAGAACCACCAGCAGTGTGGTGCTAATGGTAACTAGGACACTGTTGAGAAAGTAGCGGTCGAACCTCTTTGATGTCCAGGCTACCACGAAATTGTGCAAGGTGGGTTCAGGGGGCATGAACCGTGGTGGGTATTCAAAGACGTATACTGGCCCCTTCAGCGAGGTGGAAACCATGTAGAGGAAAGGAAACACTGTTATTACCGCACCAATGATCAGCAGTGTGTAGAGCAAGGCATTGGTCACAAGTTTCTGCTTTGAATAGACCACGGTTGACTTCTCTCCCAGTCCAGAGTGAAGTGAACTGGCTCAGTACATGGGTTCTGACCTTAAAAAACGCAGCTGCAACTGGCTGATAACAAAGACGACGAAGATCAGCACATAGGAAAGCGCCGCTGCGTAGCCAAAATCCAGATCTGTGAACGCCCGGTCATACATATAACTGAGCAGGACCTCGGTGCGGTGCAGCGGCCCGCCACCGGTAATCAGTGCCACCTGGATGTAGGCCTGGAACGCGCCGATGGTAAGCATAATCATAACCAGGATCATCGTTGGGATGAGCAATGGCAGCGTGATAAGGCGGATGATCTGCCAGCTGCTTGCCCCGTCGATCGAGGCAGCCTCATGGTATTCCGCAGGTATGGATTGCAGCGCAGCTAGAAAGATAACCATAGTCCAGCCCACGCCCTTCCAGATGCCCAGGGAGTATATCGCTACAAACGCCGTCTCGGGTTCGTTCAACCACGGAATATGAGCGGACAATACATGCAGAATGTCCACTAACAGATAGTTAATCAGGCCCGCCGGACTAGCATTGAATAGGTACTTGAAAAGCAACGAAACCACCACCCAAGATGTAACTACTGGCAGATAATAGACCGCTCGGAAGGCCACGCGTCCCTTGGTAATCTGGTCCAGCATGAGAGCCACGACCAAGCCCAGCACCAGTTGACCCGACACGGTCACCCCAGCATAGAGAAGGGTGTTCTTGAACGACAGCCAGAAGAGTCCATCATGTAGGGCCCGGACGTAGTTGTCCAGACCGACGAATTCGCTAACTTGGCCGGGCATTATGCTCCAGTCATAGGCGCTGATCTGGAGTGCCTTCAGCATGGGGTAGATGATCCAGACAGCGAGGAACAAAAAGCCAGGCAGCAGGAAGGCATAGGCCGTCAGGCTGTCGCCGGTGATCTTGGAGCGCATACGTGCCTCTACAAGAAGCCAAGGTCCGGCTTCCATTATACGCCCGACCTTGGCAGAAGTAAACGGCCTACTGTTCGAGCAGGGCGTCAATCTGAGCGGCCGCGTCGTCAAGCGCCTCCTGCGCCATCTTCTCCCCGCGCAAGATCAGCTGCCCGGCGTTGGTGATGATCTCATCCATCTTTTGCCAAGCTGGGTGCGCCGTGCGCGACTTAGAGGTCCTGAGTTGCTCAAGGAAGATCCCGCAGTAAGGGTGGTTCTTAATGTAGTCGGACTCAATCAAGTCCAGCCGCACCGGTAGCTGCCCCACCTCAGCCATCTTCAACTGGTACTGGGGCGACAGGACGAAGCGGATAAACTCCATGGCTTCCTCGGGGTGCTCGGATTGCTTGAAGAGAACGATGTCCTCACCCCCCACGACATTAATGGATCCGCCATCTCCTGCCGGGAAGAGACTGGCATGCAGCTCCTTGTCAGGGAACTGCGCTTCGAAGATGGGATACATCCATGGGCCGTTGTCTATGCTGGCATACAGGTCCTGGGCAAAACCGCTCCACGGATCAATACCGCTACCCAAAATCACCGGTGCGAAGCAGCCCTTATTGTACATCTCCAGCCAGAACTCATAGGCCGCGACGGTCTTTGGGCCGTTCAGGTAGCCGCTCGCCTTCGTAACATCGAGATCCGTGATATCGCCTCCGAAGCTCCAGATCCAAGGCAGAGTTACCCAGGCCCAAGTTCCATCAGCCGCAAAGAGGTATGCGTCCGGGTTGACCTTCTTGATGGCCTCACACTGCCCCACTAGGTCATCCATCGTCTGGGGAGGCTCGGTGATCCCCGCCGCATCATACATCTCCTGGTTATGCAACCACACTTTGGTATTTGTGTCCAACGGCAACCCGTAGTAGTGGCCCGCCCAATAGTTGCTGCTCAAGGGACCCGGGAACACGGCATCCTTATACTGGTCGAAATCGGACATGGCCTCGTCCAAGGCTGTTAACGCACCCACGTCTGCGAATTCCGGCACCCAAATAATATCGAGCCGCGCCAAATCTGGTGCAACTCCACCCGAAATAGAAGTCAACAGCTTGCGGCGGAAGTCCTCCCACGGAACAGGAAGCGACTCGACCTTGATATTGGGGTGCTGCTCCTCAAACATGGGGATGAGGGTCTCGACGAGCATCTCGTTTTCAGGCGAGACTTCGTTGTAGGTGTGCCAGAAGGTGATGGTCACCGGCCCCGCTGGCGCCAGCGTGGGCTCCACCACCACAGTTTCCTTGACCACCACCGGGGTCGGACTTGGACCCACCGTCGGCGTGGCCCCCGGCGCACACGCCGTAAGGAGCAGGGCCATCAGGATCAGAGGGGCGATGATGGCCAGGATCTTCTTCCTCATCTCCGTTCCTCCTTTACCAAAGGCTAATCGAACCTTGACTCGTAGGTGTGAGACACGCCTTATCGGTTCATATGCACCTCCCCCCTGGTTGGAATGATCCAACCGGATCATCCAGAAAGAACCCGCCGCGATATCGACATAGTTCAATGAACCGTTTCAATCAGGGGCGCGAAAAAAGCGACGACCAACGGCGCTATACGTCACTAGATTCCTTCACCGGGGCCGTGGACCGCCGAACGATCAGCTTTGGTTCCAAGATGATCTGGTGCTCGACCTCCTTGCCGGTGATGATGTCGATGACTATCTGTGCTGCAATGGACCCGATGCGCCGGAAAGGTTGCGACACCGTGGTCAGTGAAGGGTACCAGTGCGACGCCAGGCGAATGTCATCGAAACCAACAATGGAAAAGTCTTGCCCCGCTGCAAGCCCGCGCATTTGCAGGGCGCGCATGGCGCCAAATGCGCACAAGTCATTGGCAGTAATCGCAGCCGTCGGCGGATGCGGCAAGTCCAGCAACAGGTGCATGGCAATCTGTCCGGACTCCTCCGTGAACCCGCCCTCGACAACCAGCTCGCCCTCGACAGGCAGGTTGTGTTCGGCCATGGCGCTGCGGAAGCCTTCCCAGCGATGGATGGCGCACATCAGCCCGCCGGGCGGCGAGATATAGGCAATACGCCGGTGACCCAATTGGGCCAAGTGTCCTACCGCGTCGGCAATGCCCTTGGCGCCATCCACATCCACATAGGCGTGGTCTTCGCTATTCTGCGTGCGGCCAAAAGAAACGAAGGGGAACTGTCGTTCGTTCAAGAACTCAATCCGAGGATCCACCGCGCGGGTCCCCATGAGGATCAGTCCGTCTACCTGCCTCTCGCCCACCAGGCGTTCGTAGATGGGCAGTTCTTCGGCCTCTGAAGTCGCCGCATAGAGGAGCACGCCGTAGCCCAGCTCCGCGGCAGTAGTATTGACGGCAGCCAGAAACTCCAGAAAGGCATTGTCACTGGGTGCCAGACTACGGTTCTCTTCCGCAGAGATGAGAGGCACCAAGCCGATGCGATAGGTCTGGTTGGACTTCAGGCTCCGAGCTGCCGCGTGCCGGTGATAGCCCAGTTCGTCAATCACTCGGCGAATCACCTCGCGAGTTTCTTCGCTCAGCATGTCAGGGTTGTTCAAGTAATTGGAGACGGAGCCAATGGAGACGCCAGCCCGCCGCGCGATATCTCGGATCGTTGCCATCCCCTGCCTAACCCACCGCTATATTGAACCGTTTCAGTTCCCAACTAGATTTTACCACATAATTGCCCGGCTGTCAACCCTTGTGGTGTACCCAGGCTTGTGTTTATCCTCGTCTACGAGCCTTCTCGTCATGACTGTGCTCCAAAGTGTGGATTCGAACATCTAAGTATCGTTCCAGTGAGAGGCTCCAAAGAGAGTTGCACTTGGCCTTCAGCCACGACGTATCGATCCCCCGTCATAAGATCGGCCGCCACCATACCGTCCGCCAGTCCAACAGAACCCACTGGCACACTGAGTCGACTCACCTCATCACTATTATTCAGCACGACAACTAGGACCTCCCCACGGGTCCGCAACGCATAGGCATAGGTGCCGGCGTCGTTATCGACATGCAGAGTTGTGCGCTCCCCCTTGCGGAGTGCAGGGTGCGAACTGCGAATGCGACAGAGCCTTCGATAGTACTCATACAGGTCCCCATGTTGATCCTCTCCCCAGAGCATAGGCATGCGGGCATATTCAAGGTGGTCATGACCCGATGGCATTCTCACATCTCTGTCCTGTGAGAGGCCTACCTCAGTACCGTAGTAGATGATTGGAGGATGTGGTAGAGTGAATTGGCAGAGCGCGGCGAGTTTGAGTCTTCTCTTGTCGCCATTGGCCAGCCACAGAAATCGATTCGCATCGTGGTTGTCAAGAAACGTCGGTCGCAGGGATTCCTTACTGAAGTAGGACTCATGATGGGTGATGAAGCTATCGAATTCCTCCACGGTCCGCGCCTTGAGGGCGAAAAACTCTCGCGCTGCCTGCATGAATAGGAAATCCAGGAAGCCATCTAGACGCCCTTCGTAACTGCGCATTGAATCGGCATTCCCTATTACCTCACCTATGGAGAGGCAATCGGGCGCGACTTCCTTCGTCCTCTCGAAAAAATCGACCCAGAAGTTGTGAGAGGGGCCAGGCACGTAATCCAGACGAAAGCCATCCACCCGATAGTCAGAAAGCCACCTGGCGGCCACCTCATCAATAATGTATCGACGAGTGGGTTCATGCTCGTTGTTCAGCTGAGGCAACGTTCTCTCCCCGAAGAAGGTCGCATACTCATCGGGCCACTCGGTGAAGGTGTACCAGTCGTAATAGGGACTTGCTCGGTCTGCCTGCGCCTGAAGAAAGAATGGGTGCTCAGAAGAGGTGTGATTGGGAACAAAGTCAAGGATCACGCGCAAGCCTCCTTCGTGCGCAAGTTGAGTCAGCCTTCTCAAATCATCATTGCTGCCCAGACGGGGCTCTACCGTGAGATTGTCCGTGATGTCATAGCCATGGTGAGAAGGGCTTGAAAAGCAGGGAGATAGCCATAGGCAGTTCACCCCTAGATCTGTGAAGTAATCCAACTTGTCGATTATCCCCTGCAGTGTACCTCCGTAGAAACCTGAAGGTGAGTCGGGTTCTTTGAAGTGCGGCGATGAGTCCCCCGGATAGAAACGATCGACGAAGATCTGATAGATGATGGCATCTCTTGCCCATTGGGGAAGAGTCAGTTGATCCACCCTATAAGCAAAGAGTGTGGCCGACCCCGAATCTGTGGCTTGATTATCAGCGTACAGGCTGTCTTGGCCATTTGAGTGCCACGCTTCGATCTTGTATTTGACTTTGACCCCTTCACCCTGGGGCGGGATTATGCCTCGATACCAATTGACGTACCCCCATAGAAGGTCATTCCAACACTTCCCCTCCTGGGCCATGGCTACCACTTCGCTATTGGAGGCCCTACCGCGGCGTCCTTGTGGCGTGGTGCCATCGGTTGTGTAATAGAGACTTACCCTGTCGTGGGTTCCCCCTACGCTGACCATCACCTCCACCGCCTGGCCTGGAAGGGGGTCTCTGGGAACGATCCTATTCCGGTGGGAGACGCCTCGTAGGATCCTTTTGGCTCGAGCAGCGATCCGCGACGGAGTTCCCCAGCCGCCAAAGATTGCGCTTTCCATCACTCTCCTCCTAGTTCCATGTGGACTTCTCCTTTGCCGAACGATCTTCTTCGGCATGAACCGACTTCAGAGTGGCTCTAAGCAATTTGAAGGCACAAGAAGAACCCTCTTGTGCCTCAGCCTACAATAGAGCCGTAGCGCGATAGGGACCATTCCCGGCTTTCTAACCCTTCACGGCGCCTTTGGTCAGACCGCTGACAATCAAATCCTGCACCAAGTAGAAAACGACCACAATCGGGGTGGCTCCCATCAGGGCCCCTGCCGCAAATAGCCCCCACTTCACTGTGTACCACCCCTCAATAAACATCCACAAGCCCATAGCCAGGGTGTATTGCTCCGCGCTCTTGATCAGCACACGGGCCAGTATGACATCCCCATAGGTCCCCATGAATGTCAGAATGCCTATGACCACCAGCATCGGCCGCACCAGAGGCAGGATCACCCACCGGAAGGCCTGCCAGTGCGACGCGCCGTCAATCATCGCTGACTCGTCCAAGTCCCGCGGAATGGAGTCGAAGAATCCTTTCATGAGCCAGACATTGCCCCCCAGTACCCCACCCAGGTAGACGAGGATCAGGCCCCCGTGGCTGTTCAGCCCCATTGGCGGAATGTAGTTCCCAATCTGCTGCACAATAAGGAAGAGGGCTACTATGGCCAGCATGTTGGGAAAGACCTGGACGAGCAGAATGGTTACGAGCAGGCTCCGCCGGCCCCGGAAGCGGAAGCGGGAAAAAGCGTAGGCCCCCAGGGCGGTGATGAAGACGGCCAGGGCTGAGCTAACGGTAGAGATTTTAGTGGAATTCCACATCCAACGCAGGAAAGGATTATTGGGGTCGGAGAGAAGATCCACGTAGTTTTTGAAGGAGGCATTGCGCGGGATAAGGCGCTGGGTTGCAAGCGCGCCGAGGGGATCCAGGGAGGCAGAAAAAATCCAGACAACCGGAAAGAGCGCGTAGATCATTGCCAGGATTCCAATCACGATGCAAAAGAAGAGTTTCACCTTCCTCTGGCGAGTACGCGATGCCATGACACCCCTCACCCAAATCAGGCTAGACACTTTCCGAGACCTCCTCCCATATCCTTGCGTAGCGGAACTGGAAAAGCGTGATAAGAGCCAGCACGAGGAAGATAATGATCGTAATCGCCGACGCATAGCCGTAATCGCCACCACGGCCGCTCTCAAAGGCTAGACGGAAGGTATAGCTGATCAGGATGTCCGTATGACCAGCTGGAGTTGGGGTGTTTGGCATAGGTGGCCCGCCCCTATTGAAAAGGAAGATAACGTTGAAGTTGTTGAAGTTGAAGGCGAAAGAGAAAATCAGGAGCGGTCCCACCGAGACAAGAAGGAGAGGCAGCGTAATATGCCAGAAACGCTGCCAGGCACTCGCGCCATCTACCTCGGCCGCTTCGTAGATCTCGGACGGAATGGCCTGCAGAGCACCCGTAGTGATTAACATCATGTAAGGGAAACCGAGCCAGAGGTTGATAATCAGGATTGCGACTTTGGCCCACCATTGGTCTGAAAGCCAGGCCGGTGACCAACCAATCAGGCTTCCCAGAGTTTTGTTGATCACGCCCACGTGGGGGTTTAACATCCCTCTCCAGATGAGGATGCTGAGGAAAAAGGGGACAGCGTAAGGGAGAAGGAGAAGGGAACGGATCAATTTTCTGGCAACAGCGGGAATTGCCGGGTCGTTGAACACCACCGAGAGGAACAGGCCCAGGGCGAAGGTAGTGAGTACTGCTAGAAGGGCAAATGCTACCGTCCATAGGAACACGCGGACGAGAGGGCCTTGAAGCGCTGGACTGATAAGCAGACGACGGAAGTTTTTCCAGCCGATGGTGACCTGGAAAGCAGGCCGCAAGGTCTCACCTTCTGGCGAAGTGAAAACGCCCTCCACTGCACGGTACACTCTCCCCGTCTCGCGGTCCAGCATCGCACCTTGCGACCCGTCGTAGACAAACTTCTGCTGGTATTGAGCGGCTTTGTCTAACGAACTGATGTGGACCGTGTTCGGCGGCTGACCGAACTCGAGTTCGGCGACCTCAGAGAGGTATCGAACTGAGTCGATGCGGCTCAGGCGCTCGTAGCCCTCAATGCTCTGGGGAATCCCATCCTGGTCCAGCGGGCCAACCCCTGCTTCTCCGGGGGTCACTTCCTGGGCCGGCTCTCCAGGACGAACGAGTAGCATCTGTCCATCTTCGGATACGAGCCAAAGCGCGTACTCTCCAGCCGGGGAGCGGAAGGCTGTCCAGCGATAGTTGGCAGCGCCCTGAGGCAGAAACTGTCTTGTCTCGATAACGCGAATGGCCTGCTGCTTAGTCAAAAGGTGGGTGTCACTATAGTTGGTAAAGGCGGTGTAGACGGTAAAGAAAAGCGGGTAGACGACCATCAGGAGCGTGAGGGCCAGGCCGGGGGAGAGCCACCGAAGTGGATACAGGTCCTCTCGCCAGAAAACAACGTTGATCCCCAGCGTGATGATCGCGACGGCGGCGGCCAGGAACCAGACCCCGTCTATCACCACTTGATGGAGGAACCACAAAGCAAACGCATCGACAAGCGCGAGGCCCAGCAGCCGCTGTGCAATGCGCGGAACATCTCCTGAGAAGCGGGCCAGGGGCCGTGTTAGGCCCCTGGCCCTGCCCGTAATGCTCACTGCCCTTCTTCAATGAGAGTGCGGATCTGCTCGGCTGCATTCTGGAACGCCTCGACAGGATCCGCCTGCTGTTGCATGACGAGGGTTACTGCGTCTCCCATGGCACCCCAAAAAGCAGCCATCTCCGGGATGGCCGGCATGGGCATCGCGTGCAGACCCGCTTCACCGAAGGCGGCGATGTCAGGATCAACGATCTTCTCCTGCACCGGTAGGAACGCGCTTGGCTTTTTCGTGGCGTCGTAGTACCTTTGGATAGCCTCTTCCGTAGCCCAGAATTCCGCGAGGTAGGCCTGGGCCAGCAGAGGCTGCTCGCTGAAGGCACTCACCATGAAACCTCGCACGCCGAGGAAGGGTTTCGCCTCTTCCGTCCCGGCAGGGATGGGGCTGATAGCGTAGGGTACACCGGCCTCCTGGAAAAAGGGGAGATTCCACGGGCCTGTGATATAAAAGGCGGCCTCACCCTCTGCAAAGAGGGACCTTGCGGTGTCAAAGTCCACGCCAGCCTGGATGTGGCCTTCCTTCACCATCATGTCCAGCCACTCCGCAGCAGCCAGCGAGCCCGGGCTGTCAATGCCCACATCACCCGGGTTGTAGGTCCCATCCGGGTTCAGCCCAAAGACGTAGCCACCGAAGGAGGTCTGGATGGGGAAGAAGTGGTAAGCATCGCCCTGTTGGAGCAAGAGACAGTACTCGATCCCTAGCCCCTCACAAACCGCTATCAATTCATCCCAGGTCCTGGGCGCCTCTGGCACGAGGTCGGGGTTCCGGAACAAGGCTACATTCTCGATAATCAAGCCCATCCCGTATAGCTCCCCCTCGTAGGTGAAGGCCTGGATGGCAGCGGGCAGGAACAGGTCCTGCTTCTCCCCGAGATCCACGGGGGCGAGGATGCCACCTTCCACTAATCCACCTACCCAGTCATGGGGGCCCTCGATGATATCAGGGCCTTCGCCTGCCGGCGCTGCTATCAGCGTCTGCTCGCGGACATCATCCATACCCATCGGCTGGACAACAACTTCCACGCCGTACTGCTCGGTGAACGCCCGGGAAATCTCTTCAATGGCTGGCGCAAAAAGCGGATCGACCCAGATGGTGAGAGTCACCTTCTCGGGCGGCGGGGTGGGTGTCGCCGCGGGCACAGGGGTAGGAGTGGGTGGTGGCGCAGTGGCCACTTCCTCAGGCGTGGGTGTAGCCGCCGGAGCGCAACCGGCAAGAGCAAGAGTGACTACGACCAATACACCTAACACTACAAACAGCCTCTTTCTCATCTTTCATCCTCCAACCTAATTCTTGGGGACCTGAGCTATGCACGACACGCAGCCCAGCATCCCAACAATAACCACCTTCACTAGGCATATACCCTTACTTCACCCCCGCGCATCACCTCCTTTCGGCACGCGTTCTACTTTCCAACCTACGGCGCCGACGGGCATGGCAAACGCGCTCTGATTTCCCCGCCCTCTCCTCAAGAAGGCGTCCCGGGCGCCACGGGTTCAGCCCCCAGGCTTGGTCGTTGCAACAACCCCTGCAATACCATCGTTGCCGCCCCAATGGCTACCGCATTCGGACCGAGGTCAGCCGGGATGACCTCCACCGTCTGGCACGCAACCGGCAGAGCATAGTCGTGGAGCGCCTCTCGGACCGACTCCAGAAAAACGGCTCCAGTGCCAGGCGCGTCTAAAACTATCAAGTCAGGGTTCAAGAGGTTGACCAGATCTGCAAGCGCCAGCCCGAGATATCTGCCAGCCCTTTGCAAGATCCTTCGCGATAAAGGGTCGCCCGCTTCCGCCGCCATCCCTACGTCTTCGATCTTCAGTTCTCTCCCTGCGCGGATCTCCCTTAGACTCGTCTCCTCTCCAGAGACCAACGCGGCTGAGGCTTCTTTGAGGATGGCTCTGGTGTCTGCAACCGCTTCCAGACAGCCCTTCTTTCCGCATCGGCAGCGAGGGCCGTTCATGTCGATAGTGAGGTGTCCTATCTCTCCCGCACTACCAGCCCTTCCCCGGTAGATCTCCCCACCTATGATCAAGCCACTTCCTATTCCGACGCCAAACATCACATAGACCAGGTTATCTGCCCCCTGACCTGCTCCCCACCATTTCTCGGCTATCGCTCCCAGATTTGCGTTGTTGTCTACTTCTACAGGTTTCCCCAGAGTCTCTTCTAGCATAGCCTTGAAAGAGACTCCACGCCAACCGGGCATCATCTCCACTGAGGTCACCTTACCCGAGACATAGTCGTATGGGCTGGGAAGTGCCACTCCGATGCCGATCACTCTATCCCAGTCGATCCCACCTTGACCAGCGGTGCGGCGTCCTCTCTCGGCAACTCGTTCCGCTAGCGCCTTCGGCTTGGTCTTGATCGAGAGTGCATCTTCCGACCTCGCTACTACTTCCGCCCTTAGATTGTGGATGGTCACCGCCAACGAATCCGTGCTCACAACCACCCCCACGATGTAGCGAGCCTCGTAGTTGAACTCCAACAGAATAGGCCGTCTTCCTCCGCTCGACTCACCGTGTCCTGACTCTCTGACCCAACCAGCATCTAGCAGGTCAGCCACGACGCTTGACACAGTGGGGCGACTCAACTTTGTCTCTTTCGCAATATCCACGCGCGAGATGCTTCCCCGCTGCCACATAAGGTTCAAAACAAGTGAAGCGTTCAGTTCGCGCATGAGACTAGCGTCGCCAGTAGTGTAGCCTTGTTCAGATTGCACTTCTCTTCCTCGATCCGCTATGTTGGCTTCCTAATCTTAATGTCATAATACCACACGAGAGTTCGTTTGTCAACTATACTAATTAAGTCCATGTGCGTATACTCAATCATAGATCACATGTGGGAATTCCTGTCGAAGTTACACTCCGAAGCGTCGGGATAGGAGATTCCGGGGCGGGTGTTCAACGCGCACTTAGTCTCTCGAATTCGAGTGCAGCAGGATAATATACCCTTCGTGGGGCTCAAGTACGGAAAGTGGTTGGTAGTTGCTGAAGCGACCGTTAACATGGACTGTGAGTTCGGCGACCTTTACATCATTTAATAACTCGCGGGGCGAATAGACCCCCGCTGCGATATCGCTTTCTGAAAGCGTCAGTTGATAGTTATAGATAGCCTGACCGGAGAAGTTCAACAGAACTAGGATATCTTCGTCTTCGGAGTGTCGCAGGTAGGCATAGACCTCATCCCTGCTGCACTGGAGGGGTGTTCTTGTGCCCATGCGCAGCGCAGCGTGCTCCGACCGCAAATGGACTAACTTCCTGTAGTGGTTGAACAACGAATCGGGATCGGCAAGTTGGGTTTCCACATTTTTCGTCTCGTAGTCGACATTGACCCTCTTCCATGGTATAGCCGTACTGAAGCCCGCGTTGGCTCCGCTCGTCCACTGCATCGGCGTACGGATGTATTCATCGGGCTTTTTGCCCGTCATCCCGATCTCCTCGCCATAGTAGATGAAGGGAACACCCGGCGAGGTCAAGTAGATGGTAGCGGCCAGCTTCGCCATCTCCCTATCCCCGCCTAGTTGCGTCATCACCCGATTCTGGTCGTGGTTCGTCAGGAACGTGGCGTACTGATGATATGGATATAGCGACTCCACTTCTGCTTGAACCTCCTCGAGATGGCGGGGGTCCTCCTCTCTTACACTGGCGAGTATCGCTTCGGCGAGATTGAACTCGAAGCACATGTCAACTTGCTGGTCATAATAGGGCAAAATCTGGCTCGTCTCGTCCCATGCCTCCCCCACCGTGAGTGCTTCGTCGTTGATGCCTTTGTAGAACTGATAGAACTCTCGCAGCCACTCGTGTGTTGCCCTTGTGTTTTCCTGCACTCGTCCCTCCTCTATCAGATGCTTGATGGCATCGAGACGGAAGCCATCAACACCCATCTCCTCCAGCCAGAAGCGAGCGATATCCTGCATCTGCATAGTCACTTCCTCGTTGTGGTGGTTGAGGTCCGGCATTCCGCTCCAAAAGATACCGTAGTAGTACTCGCCGTTCATCGAGTGCCAGACAGGCTCTCCCCAGGGTCCTAAATAGCCAGGATTCGTCGGAGACCAGATGTACCAATCACGGTGTTGGGCGTTTGGCCCGCTAGCAGAATCGAGAAACCAGGGGTGTTCACTCGAGGTCTGATTCAGCACCAGATCGACAATGACGCGGATACCCCGAGCATGCGCCTCTGCCAAAAATCGGCGAAATGTGTCACTATCTCCGTAGTCCGATTCGACCCCGTAGTAGTCGACGACATCGTAGCCGTGATAGCTCGGCGACTCGAAGATAGGCATGAGCCAGATGCCCGTAATGCCCAGGTCATTAGTCGTCTCCGGATCGCCGTCGTTCAAGTAGTCCAATTTGTCGGTGAGTCCCTGCAAATCGCCGATGCCGTCGCCGTCACTGTCATAGAAACTGCGAACGAAGATCTCATAGAAGACGCGATCATTCCACCAGTAGAGTGGCCCTGTCTGCGCTGGCACTGGCATCTCGGCAGGGATGGATGTCAGCTGAGGCGTTGCCTGGCTCATGCAGCCAGGAAGCAAAGCGTTCGACAAGCAAAGCACGATGATGATCAGTCCTTTTCTCATCTGAATCCCGCCTTGTCGCACAGATGCCATTGACCCGTTTCGTTTAGCATGCTGCACACATCCTATCAGACGAACCGCTGCTCGTCAAAGCCCTCGCCAGCGTCCCATAAACGGTACAATTTTGCGCAGGGGCATCCTACCCCCTGATCCCCCTTTGGTCAACTCCTCATGCAGCTACGGCCTCCATCAACCCTATCGAAATGGGCTGATCATCTAGAGAGTCCGCTGCCTCCTCACCCCCAACCGACAACCTCAGCCCAAGATCAGACCGTCTATTACCCGTTTTAAGCCACGATTCCTGGGTTGTAGGTATCAACATACCGCCAGGGTGACTTTACCGGGGTTAAAACGGGTCGCATGGATACTCTTATACCCAAAAACACCCCGGAAAGCGGGGGCTCAGGGGTGGTCTGGGAGGATAATGATGGTCAAGAGCCATGAAAAGGGGTTTTTGTGGCGGCATTGGGGTGTGATGGTACTAGCGCGGAGGAATAGGCAACGCTCTCAAGTCACCACCGCCTACACAGCAACAGAGAGCCACCTCCATCCTTACCTGGAAGTGGCTTGACATTGGCTCACCGCTTGGCAATCACCAGGGCAACCCTGATCACGATGGTTCCAACTCTGGAAACCACCGGGCCTCTTCCTTCCCAGCGAAAGAGTATCCCTGGCGGTGGTGTGTGATGATCACCCTGGGGAGCGCCGGGGCTATCTCTATCTTCTTGCGGAGCGGCCGCTCAGCTGCTGGCATGAGCGGCTTTTCAGGCGGATGACCAGGGTCACCTCCTGAACAGGTTCCCCACTCCCCGAATGCGCCGGAGATGTAGGC
>DMLA01000203.1 GCA_003453555.1 Chloroflexota bacterium
TCGACCGTGACAGTAGCGCCCCGGGGGGAGAGGCAAATCTCCATGGTAGCCAGGGCCGCAGCACTTCTCGGAGATGTAGCGGTGCGGCAGGAAGCGAGCAGGAAGAGAAGAGACAGAAGGATCTTTCGTCGCATCGGAAGCGATTATAGCCTCTTTCTTTTCCCTTGTCTAATCGACCCTTGCCACCCTGATAAGAGATGGTGTACACTCTTCTTGAGATGTTCAGAGAGATCATGGAGGCGGTAGAAGAGGAGTTCTCGGGGTTGGCTGCCCATCGGTATGTGGGGGAGATCATACAGTACCATCGCCTTCAGGCCAGCCCCGGTTACCGGCGGGCGGCGGAGCACACCTACCAGAAGTTGTTGGATTTTGGTTTGGAGGCCAAGATCCTGAGTTATCCGGCCAGAGAAGGGGTCACCTTCTGGGCTCAGCCCTCTTTCCAGGAGTGGGAAGCGAGAGAAGGGGTGTTGCATCTGCTCGAGCCGGAGAGTCGGAAATTGGCCGACTATCGGGAGATCAAACTCTCTCTCATCCAACGGAGTGCTCCCTTCGAGGAGGAGGCTGAAATCGCGCTCTTGGAGGATGGGCTGGAGGTGGAGGAGTATGAAGGGTTGGATCTGGAAGGCAAGGTGGTGCTCACTAAGGGCGATGTGAGAAGGGTTCACTACTTGGCTGTGGAGAGGGGAGGGGCGGTGGGCATCATCTACGATGGGATAAAGGAGTTGCCAGGCCTGGAGCGGCACCTCGATGACGCTCTTCAGTATACATCTTTCTGGTGGTATGGAGGGGAAAGGAAGTGCTTCGGCTTCGTGCTTTCACCCCGAGAAGGGGAGCGGCTCCGACGATCGATTAAGGGAGGATCGGTGGCCAAGGTTCGGGCTAAGGTGATGAGCCGGTTCTGGGATGGCAGCCTGGAGGTGGTCTCGGCCTTTTTGCCGGGAGAGAGCGATGAGGAGGTGGTAGTGGTGGCTCATCTCTGCCACCCCCAATGGTCGGCCAACGACAACGCTTCCGGCTCAGCGACCCTCCTGGAGGTGGCCCGTACTCTGCATAGATTAACCCTTGGGGGCAGACTCAAGAAGCCTAGGCGGAGTATCCGCTTCCTTCTGGTGCCGGAGATGACCGGTACTTACGCCTACCTTGCGGCTCATGAGGGGAGGCTGCCCCAGATGATCGCCGGCCTCAATCTGGATATGGTGGGAGAGAGCCAAGAACTTTGCGGGAGCACCCTGGTGGTGGAGCGGCTTCCCGGATCCACCCCCGCTTTCCCAGGGGACCTCTTGGAGCGGCTATTAGAGGCGGTGGCCGATGCCGGGGTGGGGGGCTACCCCTCCTTCCGGCATGGTAGCACCCCCTTCTCGGGCGGCAGCGATCATATTATCCTCTCCGATCCGGTGGTGGGGGTCCCCTCCCCCCTTCTCATCCAATGGCCAGACAGGTTCTATCATACCAGCCTCGATACTCAAGATAAGGTGGATCCCCAGATGTTGGGCAGGGTGGGCAAAGTGGCGGGTACTTACGCCTATCTCTTGGCTTCGGCCGAGCGCGAAGAGACCACCTGGCTGGCCTGGGAGATGCTGACCCGTTTCAAGGAGAGGTTGGTGCGCCTGGTGCAGGAGGAAAGGAGGGCAGGGAGAGAAGTAGTTAGGAAAGTCGGTCGCCTTCAAAACCAGGGAATTTTGGGTTTGCGCTCTCTCCGACGGCTAGCGGATATAGAGTTGAAGGGGTTTGAGAGCGAGCTCTCCTCTTTCACCCAGCGAGAGTTGAAGAACGTTCCAGGGTTAAGGAACGAGGAGGTGAAGCGCTCAGAAAACGAGTGGGAGGAGGAAGCCCGGCGGTTGGTGCCCCGCCGCCTCTACAAAGGGCCCATTCGTGTGACCCCATACCTTGGCCGCTTGGGCACTGATGAGCGAGAGAGGTGGTGGCGACTGGAGCACAGATATGGTAATGCCCTGTGGTATCTCTTGCCCCTTACCCTATACTGGGCCAACGGAGAAAGAACCCTGCACGAGATAGTCGACTTGGTGGAGATGGAGACAGGAAAGAGAGCGGCTGAACTTCTGGTTACCTACTGCCGAACGCTAAGCGATCTGGATTTGCTCCACCTACTGGAGAGATGACCTTTGGTTTATGGCACCAGCGATGCTATAATTCTTGAGGCGAACGGCTCTTAACTTTGAAGGAGAAACCCTCTAAGTATGTATCTTCGCCCCGAAAGAAAGGGAAATCCACTTCTCAGGTGGTCGCTTATCGTGGCTATCATCGTCGCTGCGGTGGGACTCTACCTGGTCAAGCAAAGGCCAGAATTAGTGGGTCAGGAACCGACCACCCAGGTCGTAGAGACGGCGGAAGAGCACTTAGGGAACGGGGATGCTTTCTTCGCCCAGGGCGAGATAGACAAGGCTTTGGTGGAGTATGAGCGGGCGACGGAGATCGACCCCGAAAGCGCCACGGCTTATGCCCGTTGGGGGAAACTTCTGGCCATCAGGCGGCGGTATTCGGAGGCCGTGGAAAAGAACAAGAAGGCTGTGCAGTTGGACCCCGGGGATGCCGAGGGGTACGCCCTTTTGGCCATGGCCCTCGATTGGAACGGGGAGTACGATGAGGCTATCCAGACGGCGCTACGAGCCGTAGAGATCGACCCTGGATACGGAGAGGCCTACGCCTATTTGGCTGCTGCCTATGCTGACAAAGATCGATACGATGAGGCCTTGGAGAACGCCCAGATAGCGATTCAGTTGGATGATGGAAATTATGTGGTCCACTTCAACTTCGGCTGCGTCCTGGAAAGGATGGGGAATTACAGCCAGGCGATCACTGAATACAAACGGGCTACAGAACTCGCGCCCCATTTAGGATACCTCTTCATCCGCTTGGGCAAGAACTTTTGGGCCTTGGGCAGTCATGAACAAGCCATCGCTCAACTCCAGAAGGCTGTAGAGGTGGACCCCAAGGACCCCGAGGGGTATGACTTCTTAGGTTTTCTTTACTTCGGACAGGGGGATTATGAGAGGGCCTTGGCCTTCTTTCAACGAGCGATAGAGGTAGATCCCCAGTTCGCCAACGCCTATGGACACCTGGGTCTCACCTACTACGTCCAACGGAAATATGAGGATGCGATTCACAATTTCGAGCGGGCCATAGAGTTGGGCGCCCAATCTGCTGAATACTACTACGAACTGGGTTGGTCCCATGTCTTCTTTGAGGAGTGTGAGAAAGCGATCCCCTACTTCGACGCCGCGGTGCGCCTGGACCCCAACGCTCAAGCGGCCTGGGAAGGGTTGGACTATTGTGAGGCACAAGGAGAAGGAGAGTGAGGCGCCCATGAAGGTAGTCGTCTGGAAGGGGGTCCGGGAGTACCTTCTCCTCACCGCCGGGGCTTTGGTCTTGGCCTTGGGCATGGACCTCTTCTTGGTGCCCTTTAGGATTGCTCCTGGTCATATAGGTGGGCTAGCCATCATCACCCACCATTACCTGGGCCTCTGCGTGGGGGTGTTCATGCTTCTAGTGAACGTTCCCATCTTCCTTCTAGGCGTTCGATACCTGGGCGGGTTATCGTTCCTGGCCCCTGCTCTCTACACCGTTTTCCTCTATAGTCTGGCCGTGGATCTCTTGGCCCCCTGGTTGCCCACCAACCTGCCCCAGGACCCCCCTTCTAGCCACGGTTTACGGAGGTATTCTGATGGGGGTGGGCGGGGGACTTGTCTTTCGGGCCAA
>DMLA01000190.1 GCA_003453555.1 Chloroflexota bacterium
GGGGACTTGTCTTTCGGGCCAAAGGGGCCACAGGTGGCCTGAGCATCCTGGCAAGGCTGCTCCATAACGCCACCGGTATCCCCTTGGGGCAAGGGGTTATGTTCATCAACGCCGGCATTCTGCTCCTCGCGGGTTTGGCTTTCAACTGGGAAAGGGCCCTCTACGGGCTAGTGGCTCTCTATATCGAGGGGCAAGGGATCGACTTTGTGATGGAGGGTTTCAGTTACACCCGGTCGGTATATATCATCTCCGACCAGGCGGAAAAGATCCCGGCCCAACTGCTCACCGGCTTGGGTCGGGGGGTGACGGCTTTTCATGGGCGAGGGATGTACACCCGGCAGGAACGGGAGATACTCCTCTGCGTGGTGACCCAGGGGGAGGTGAGCCCCCTGAAAGAGTTGGTCTACGAAGTCGATCCTCAAGCCTTCCTCATCGTCAGCCCAGCAAGCGAGGTAGTGGGCCGGGGGTTTAAGCCCCCGGAGGAGAACCCCTGAAGCCGTCAGCCTCGAAGTCTCGTTCTCGAAAATGCGAGAAATAACCAAATATTTGGATATAAAGAGAAAATGATTTCTATTTTATTGCGCGATATGCAAATAACTCGCTTTGAACTTATTTCATTGCTCCTGAATCGATTTGCACTTTTGTAACTTATCGGTTATGATATAGGCTGTTAGCACTCTTGCTTTGAGAGTGCTAATGCTATGCGCGAGGACCAAAGTCCTGAAGAGGGCTTTTGGGGGGAAATCTTTATTCACTACTAGAGATGAAGGAGGATAGAATGGCGGTTAAGCTTAAGCCCTTGGGTGATCGAGTTATCGTGGAGCCCATCGAGAGGGAGGAGACCACGGCCGCGGGCATCTATCTGCCCGAGACGGCGAAGGAGAAACCCCAGGAGGGGTTAGTCATCGCTGTGGGCCCTGGTCGTCTCTTGGAGAACGGCGAGCGTGCGCCCATGGAGGTGAAGGCCAAGGATAAGGTGATATTCGCCAAGTACGCTGGGACGGAAGTGAAACTGGATGATAAGAAACTCCTCATCCTAAAAGAGAATGACGTCCTGGCTATAGTGAAGTAGTCCAAAAGGAGGAGAGTTATGCCTAAGCAGTTAGTATTCTCAGAGGAAGCGCGTACCAGCCTCAAGAGAGGGATGGATATACTGGCTAGCGCGGTAAAAACCACTTTGGGGCCTAAGGGGCGGAACGTAGCCTTGGATAAGAAGTTCGGCGCCCCTACCATCACCCATGACGGGGTGACAGTGGCTAAGGAGATCGAACTGGAGGAGCCCTACGCCAATATGGGAGCTCAGCTCCTCAAGGAGGCCGCTACTAGAACCAACGATGTGGCTGGCGATGGCACTACCACGGCCGTCGTCTTGGGTCAGAGCATCGTCACCGAGGGGCTCAAAAACGTGGCCGCGGGTGCCAACCCCATGATCCTCAAGCGAGGGATCGAGAAGGCCACCAAGCAGGTAGTGGAGGCTATCAAAGCCCAGGCAAGGGAGTTGAAGGAGAAAGAGGAGATAGCCCATGTGGCCGCCATCTCCGCCGCGGATAGGGAGATCGGCGAACTGATCGCCGAGGTGATGGACAAGGTAGGGAAGGACGGGGTGATCACCGTCGAGGAGTCGAAAGGGTTGGCCTTCGAGACGGAGTATGTGGAAGGTATGCAACTCGATCGAGGGTACATCTCTCCCTACTTCATAACCGACCCAGAGCGGATGGAGGCCGTCTTAGAGGAGCCTTATATCCTAGTCACCGACAAGAAGATCTCGGCGGCCACAGACATCGTCCCCATCTTGGAGAAGTTGGCCCAGGTAGGGAAGCGAGAGGTCGTGGTCATTGGGGAGGATGTGGAGGGCGAGGCGTTAGCCACCTTGGTCCTCAATAAGTTGCGGGGTGTCTTCGCCGCCGTGGCGGTGAAGGCTCCCGGCTTCGGGGACCGAAGGAAGGCGATGCTTCAGGATATCGCCATTCTCACCGGGGCCACAGTGATCAGCGAGGAGGTGGGCCGCAAGTTGGAGTCGGCCACCATCAACGACCTGGGTCAGGCGGACAAGGTGATAGTCACCAAGGATGATACCACCATTATCGGCGGGAAAGGTGAGGAGGCGGACATCAAGGGCCGCATCGAGCAGATAAAGGCCCAGATCGAGACCACCACCTCCGACTATGACCGGGAGAAACTCCAGGAGCGGCTGGCCAAGTTGGCTGGTGGGGTGGCCATCATCCGGGTCGGCGCGGGCACCGAGGTGGAGTTGAAGGAGAAGAAGCACCGGGTGGAGGATGCGCTCTCCGCGACCCGGGCAGCCGTGGAGGAGGGGATAGTCCCTGGTGGTGGGGTGGTCTTGGTGAACGCCATCGAGGCCGTCGACCCCGGGGATGCCCAGGGTGATGAACGCACTGGCTATCTTATCGTCAAGCGAGCCTTGGAGGAGCCGATGCGTCAGTTGGCTGAGAACGCGGGCCACGACGGGGCCGTGGTCCTAGAGACGGTGCGTCGCCTCCATAAGAGCAAGAAGGATAGGAACATCGCCTTCGACGTCTTGGAGGAGGACTACGGTGACATGTACAAGAAGGGGATTATCGATCCCGCCAAGGTTACGCGGGCGGCGATGGAGAACGCAGCCTCTATCGCGGCCATGATGCTAACCACGGAGGCGCTCATCACCGACATCCCGGAGGAGGAGAAGCCTTCTATGCCTCCCATGCCGCAGTATTAAGCCGGCAACTACGCTGCGGACGGTGCAATCAAGCCCCTCTCCTGTGAGAGGGGCTTTTTCTTTCTGTAAGAGAGAAGCCCCGGCGGATCTTACCACCGGGGCTGGGACCGTGCTTCTTAGACCAGGCTACAGTCTAGTGACGTTGGTGGCCTGAGGCCCTTTAGGGCTGCTCTCGATGGTGAATTCCACTTGATCGCCCTCTTGCAGGCTGCGGAACCCCTCGGCCTGGATAGACGAGTAGTGGACGAAGACGTCCGGGCCCTCTTCTGGCGTGATGAAGCCGTAGCCCTTGGAGCCGTTGAACCACTTGACCGTGCCTCTGGTTCGCTCTTCCATTGCCTTGTACCTCCTTTCCTACGATGTTTTGTAGGCCGGAGTTGGTTCGGTGTTCATCTAGATAGAGAAAGCACCCGAACTTGGTAAGTCCGGGTGCTCCATCCTCTTGGTATGAAACTGGAACTTACTGCGTCCTACA
>DMLA01000234.1:0-2128 GCA_003453555.1 Chloroflexota bacterium
GCCAGGAGTCAACTCCTGGCAGCATCAAATCCACCAAAAGGAAGGCAGCCTTCTTTCGAAGGCCGCCTTTTCTCGTTCTGCGCTCTAATACCAGTAAAACGTTCTCGTCTCACTCCTCGGGCTGATGGGTTCCACCTTGGGAGTCCCATCGGGGAAGGTGCCTATCTCCTTCACCAGACCCACATCCCACTGGAAGAGGTGACTTAGAGCATCTCGTGGAGGCCGCATCTCCAGGGGCACGAGATAACTGGTGGCTTTGGTCAACTCCGTGACCTGCTGACCACTCCCGGCTCCAGCCACATACCGCACACTCACCATATACCACTCGCCCTCACTCAGAAGCCCCCCCGACATCCAGTTGAGGAGCACCGGAACCTCCGGCTCACTGGTCAGGCTCAGACCCATCCCCACCTCTCCGCCGTACGTTCTGCCGTCCGGCGGGCTGAGGAGCACAGGAGCACTAAATGCCGACCCCGGCGTCTTGGTCGGCGTCGGCGTGGGGGTTTTGGTGGGCGTAGGTGTAGACGTGCCCCTAGGGATTATGAGTTCCTGGCCCGCTCGCAACGCCTTGGGGCTGGAGATGTTATTAGCCTCCATAAGAGCCTGCACCGTCGTTCCGAACATCCTCGCTATGGTGCTTAAATTATCCCCTGATTGGACCACATAGGTCTCCGGCCCTCCGGTGGGCGGGACCGTCTCCGTGGGCTCGGGGGCTCCTCCCTCGCCCGTTCCTACAGGCCCTACCGGGATCAGTATCTCGACGCCCCACTGGATCACATCGCCGGTGAGGTTATTGACCAATCTGATCGCTTCCTCAGTGGTGTTGAACTTAGCCGCCAGGGATGACAGAGTGTCACCCCGCTGCACCGTATAAGGGGTAACCTCAGGCGCTGGTGTGGCGGTAGGGGTTGGGGTAGATGTAGAAGTGGGGGTGGAGGTAGGGAAGGGGGTAGGGGTAGAGGTGGCTGTGGCGGTGGGGGTCTGGTAGGCGACTATCTCGATGCTCTCCCAAGGCCTGAGCAGCCAGACAGTCGCCACGATGATGAAGATGCCTAGAGCACCCAATATAGGTAGCGAGAGTAGCGAAACCAAGGAGAAAGAGGGCAAAAGAGTACGCGCCTCTTCCAAGGGCGCACCACACATCAAGCAGGTCTTGGCCGTCTCGGCTACCCTTACCCCGCAGGAAGGGCAACGTCTTATACGGCGATTGTGAGGTAACTGGTGACCGCACTGGGAACAAAAACTGGGCCTTCCCGAAAGCGCAGCCCCGCACTTGGGGCAGTTCATGCTCTCCCTCACCGGCCTTTAGCCGAGTCCTTTCCTCGACTAAGACCCATTATAGCAGATTTTTGCCCCTTTGCCAAGACCCCAATTGCGAAAGGCGAAGCCAAGAGAGAGATAAGAGCCCCTGCCTTTGCAAAGGGAAGCCGATGCTCCCACGCGTAGCACCGGCCTGGGACGAACCTATTATAGCCACTGAAGAGCCTCACTGCAATTCGTGCTGGCAGAAGTTGCCTTCTGCCAGCCAGCGAGCGTCAGATGCCAACACCCGACGTCACAGCACAGTTCCCTAGAATACCCCCTTCACATACCCCCCATCCACCTGGATAGCCGTGCCGGTGATGTTACTAGCCTTCTCCGAGGCTAGGAAGACCACCAAGTTCGCCACCTCCTCTGGCTTACCCATCCTTCCCAGGGGGATCTCCTTCTCGATCTTGGCGAATTCCTCCTCTACTGAGGTGCCCTGACGCTGGGCGCGATCTTGCAACAACTGCTCCACCCTCTCCGTCCGTGTCCAGCCGGGACAGACGCTATTCACCAATATATTGTCTCCGGCCAACTCGTTAGCCAGCGTCTTACTCAGGCCGATGACCGCCAACCGTAAAGAATTGGACAGCATCAGGTTCTCCAAGGGCTGCTTCACCGAGACGGAGGTCATGGTGATGATCCGCCCGCCCCCTTGCCTCCGCATATGGGGGATCACCTCCCGGCAGAGTCGCACGGCGCTCATCAAGGTCAGGTGGAACGCCTCCTCCCACTTCTCATCGGTGAGACCCACAAAGAGACCAGGTGGCGGCCCTCCGGCATTGGTGACCAGGATATCGAGACGGCCAAACTCCTCCACCAC
>DMLA01000234.1:2509-7124 GCA_003453555.1 Chloroflexota bacterium
CCGGTAGCCCCCTCGATCTCCGCTGCTGTCTGGGCTAGCGCCTCCTCTCCACGGGCACAGATGGCTACCCTTGCTCCCTCTTTCGCTAACCCACAAGCGATAGCCCTCCCCAACCCCTCACTGGAGGCGGCCACGAGGGCTACCTTGTCTTGCAACCCCGTCTCCATCTCTTATCCTCCCCGCTAGATGCTTCCACCTTAGATGGAACCTGGACTCCCTCGTTTTTGCCCTTGACCAACACCTCGGTCGAGTCCGCTAAGATAGCGGTCTTTCTACGTAAAGTATCCCTGTGGAAAAGGCACTATCACGATCTTGAGAGACTCTTGGGCTTCAGCCATGAGTCGCAACCCCTCGGCCACCTGATCCAAGCCCAACCGATGGGTGATAAGGGGCTCGACTTGAACTCTCCCTCTACGAATGAACTCCAGCGCCGTGCGTGTATCTTTGTGGCCACAAGAATATGTGGTGGTGAGCGTCAGTTCTCGCCAAAAGATATCGTTGGTATCCAAGGGCAACCTCTCGCCGGGGTAGGAAGGGGCGTAAAGAAGGACCGTGCCCCCCTTGCCCACCAATCGGATCCCCTCCTCCATAGCCTGGATGGTCCCTGGGGTGACGATCACTAGGTCGGCACCCCGTCCCTCGTTAAAGGCTTCAAGCCGATTCAGAGTCTCCTCTCCCGCCTCGATAGTCAGGTCAGCGCCCAACCTTTTCGCTACCCCCAGCCGATACTCAACGAAATCGACGACCACCACCAAGCCCGCCCCCCAAAGCCTGGCCAACTGGGCGAAGATGAGCCCCGATACCCCAGCCCCCAAAACCAGAACCGTATCTCCCGGCTCCACCCTTACCCGCCTCATCCCTCGGACGCCGCAGGCCACAGGCTCGATGAGGGTACCCTCCTCAAAGGAGACCTCCCCCGGGAGGAGCAAGACGTCGCGCTCCACATTGAGGGCTGGCACCCGGATATATTCGGCGAGCCCCCCAGGGTCGACGTTGGTCTGGTGAAAGGTGGGGCACATGGCATAATCGCCCCGCAGGCAGTAGTGGCAGACTAGGCAGCCCACATGATGATGCACGAAGACCCGATCGCCGATGGCGAACCCCTTTACCCCTTCGCCCACTTCAGCCACCAAACCCGTAGGCTCATGGCCCAGAACCGTGGGCGCTTTCTCGTCAGCGTACCAGGTCATAGCGTCGCTCCCACAGAGGCCACAAGCCTTCACCTGAACCAAAAGTTCCCCGGGCCCGATCTTGGGCACCGGCATCTCTTCCACTCGAATATCGTCATGACGGTAGTATTTGGATACCCTCATGGCTCTTCCTCTCAAGGGGTTATCGCTACCTTGACCGCCTTCCCCTCCTTCATCATGAGTAGCCCCTCTTCCAGCCTCTCCAGGGGCAACACCGTCGTTATCAGGGGCTTGGCTTTCACCACCCCCGAGGCCAAAAGGTGCAAAGCCCTCTCCACTGACCCAGGGGTATGATGGAAGACTCCCTTTATGTTAAGTTCGTCATAGTGGAGGCGGGAGGTATCGAGGGGGATGCTCGTACCCACCGGGCAGCCGCCAAAGAGGACAACCCGGCCTCCTTTGCGAGCGAGAGCGATGGCCATCTCCCAGACCTCTGGCACCCCGGCCGCCTCGATGACCACATCCGCCCCTCGTCCCTCTGTCAACTCCAAAACCCGCTCTACAGGGTCTTCACTCCCCGCATCTATGAGATGGCTAACCCCCAACTCCTGGGCTACAGCCCACCTCTCATCTCTCAAGCCTATGGCTATCACCTCTTTGGCTCCCTGGTGAAAGGCTAGTTGCAGGTGCATAAGGCCGATGGGCCCCGTCCCCCCGGCTATAGCCACGCTGTCTCCCAACTCGATCCCCGCCGCCTCGTTTCCCCGCACCACACAGGCGAGGGGCTCCAACAACGCCGCCTCTTTATAACTCAAGCCCTCGGGGATAGGGTGAACGTTCTGCCCAACTACGCGGGCTGGAACTCTTACGTACTCAGCAAAGCCCCCCCAATTGAAGAAGATATCCTCGCAGAGGTTATGCTGGCCTCGCTTGCAGAAGAAACAAACGTTGCAGGGGGCAGAATTGACGGCCACCACCGGCATCCCCTCGGAGAAGCGAGTGACTCCCCTTCCCGTTGCCGCCACCTCCCCCGCGAATTCATGGCCGAAGGGACTGGGTGGCTTCACCAAGCGGTGGCCCCGCAGAAAGGTCTTCAGATCCGTTCCGCAGATCAGAGCCGCCCTAACGCGGACCAATATCTCCCCCTCGCCTATCTGGGGGACATCTACCTCCTCGATTGCTACCTTGCCTGGCCCGTGATAGACCGCTGCCTTCATCTTTCCGCTAACCATGTCTAGACCCTCGGAATCACGCATAGAAAGCCGAACGGCTCATCCCCCGCGTTTCTGAACTGATGTCTCTCCTTGCCGGGCACGAACAATATATCGCCGAAACCCACCTCCACCTCCTCCTGGCCCATAAGCACTTTACCTCTTCCCCTGAGGATCATCACCCCGTGCTCATGTTCGTGGTTATCTAAGGAGGTATGGCCTCCCGGCTCCACCTCGATATACCTGATAGCGAAGTGGGGAGCCCCCTCGCGGGGGCCGATGAGCCAGTTAATGGAAGCGCCTCTGGCCATCTCGGCGACGTACTCCTCCGGGGCTTTTCCCTCCCACTCGAAGGCCCCCTCTCGACCGATGAACCTGTGAACTACGCCCACTGGCCACCCCTTTCTTCGATTCTAATCCTGCGGGCTGAACCCCACCTCCCCTTCCAAGCCCCCCAGGGCCTCCTGTGATATCTCTGTGAACCTCACTCCAACCTTGAACTTCTTCCCGCTCCCTTCCCGATAAACCACCTCGCCTTGGACCCTGAGGACGCTATCGCCGCTCAAGATCTCCAACCTCAATGGCTCGCCTGGTCTAAAGACATAGTCCGTCTCCAAGAGAAGGCCGCCCAGCCCCAGGTCCAGGGTGCGGACGAACCCCTCGTAATCGGTGGTCCCTCTATCCTCCGAGCGGCGGAAGGAGACCAAGCGGTGCGCTCTCACCCTGGGGCTTTTCCTTCGTTCCTTTTGACCCATTTTCCCTCTCTGGCTAGCCACGCTGTGATGTCATGGCCCCCATTATAGTAATAAGTTCACCCCCTGACAAGACGGGGTATCCATTCCCCAAAAAGCCCGTCCTGGTACGACTTCGGCCAGGGCCCGTCCACCCCAGCTACCCACACAATCTGGAGAAGAGCCGAAAAACTTAGCCAAGGAGATCTAGTGAGGCGAACAGCAACTATCCCGTCAAGGAAAATTAACCCCCTAGAGGGCACTAGGGGGATGCAGTGGGGCATATGTTGAGGGCGTCTCTCGACGGCCGCTCTCCATTAACCACTGGACAGATGAGGTAGTCTTTTGAGTTCCTCGAGGTCCTCATGGAAGCCGGCACAGACCATTTGGATATAGTCGCGGTTGACCACTATCTCTTGTACAGTGAAGGAGACGGAGGCAAGAGGCAGATACCGCACCGCCACCTCACTGAGAGTGATGAAGGTCTCCTCCATCCGGTTGAGGGCATCCTTCACGTCATAGCCTCGAGGTAGTTTGAGGTTCCCGCTGATCTGAAAAGGCGGGGCGGAGATAAGGAGTCGGTCCTCCAACTTGCCCGCCTGAGCAAGAAGGGCTCTCCGTTTGATGACCTCGGTATGGCCCTTAATCCGATGAGGAATGGCCAAGATAATAGCCTCCTTATCTAGGCGAGCCTCGAGGCTAGAGACCGATGGCCGCTGAGCATCTTCCAGATAGTCGATACCCACGGCTTGTAGGTCTAAGTAGCTCTCTTTCGCCTCATTCAGGGCATCACGGATATGGATATGTCTAGTACGGTATTTTCCCGTGATGCGACTGTGGGCGGTGAAAAGTTCGACGGGCATCTCCTCTAGTTGCAAAGCAGCCATTTTCTATACCTCTTATGGCAACTGGACCCTTTGTCCACCCCACTTTCCATTCTAGCAACCAGGGAGGCCGCTGTCAACGAGACAATAGTACTACTGCTGTGAGCGGCTTGCTATGACTACTCTGGGAAAGTATAATATCCATTGGTAAACCTAGAACTGGCGCTAAATCTCGGGAACTACCTTGGGAGGTACGGAGGTGACTCACTCGAAACCGGACACTCTTCTTCCCTTCATAAGGCAAGCGCGTGCCGAGTTAAAAGAAGCCGACCCCGTGGTTTTGGCGGCTCGAAGCGGGGCCCAGCATAAACGGTTGGATAAGGAAAGGGGAGAGTTGCGGCTCACCCTCTGGGGCCAAGGTTATGTGGTCATCTACCCCGACTTCATAGCCTATGAAGGGGAGAGTGGGGAGATCTGTTCCTCCTGGAGACAGGCGTTGTTCCTCCACTATCTGCGGACCGCCGATGGCAAAACTTTAGCCGACCGCTGGGTCTCCCTGCGGGAGATCGAGGGGGGACAGTTCTATCATCAGGCTTTCCAAGGCTACTCCGGCGATAGAGTAGCCAAGCATTTCGGAAACGACATAGAGGGCTTCCGGCGAGCGGCGGAGAGGGCCGGCGGCGAGCGGCGGGCGTTGGGCGATGCGGCCTACTCCTTTC
>DMLA01000246.1 GCA_003453555.1 Chloroflexota bacterium
TCCGCGCCGGAGAAGATGTAGATGCTTGCGCTTGTGCTGGATTTCAAATCCAGCACAAGCATAAGACATTTCATTGTGCTGCCAGGGGTAACTCCTGACAACCAGGGCATCAGATGGTAACATCTGACACCACCAATGAATCATGAAAGTCAGTCCTTACAAACTCAGCATCTTTCAACGTTGTCCCCTCAGATATAAGTTCCAGTATATCGACTTCCTGGGGGACAAGTATAAGAAGGAGTGGCCCCATTTCATCTTCGGGCGGGCCATCCATAAGGCACTGGCCGACTTCTTCCGCGTGCCTCTCGAGGGGCGCACCCTGGAGGGGTTGAAGCACCTTCTCCGCCAGCATTGGCTCCGGCAGGATCGGCGGGTCTTTAAGTCAGCGGAGGAGGAGAGGATGTGGGGGGAGAAGGCTCTGGAGGTCTTGGAGATCTACTACCACTCAGAAGATATGAGCGTTCAACCTGAGGTGATCGAGGAGCGGTTGGAGGTGCCCATTGCCGATTTCATACTCATGGGTCGCATCGATCGGGTGGATCGCCTCCCCGATGGGGGGCATGAACTTATCGACTACAAAACCGGGACCTATGTCCCTCCCCAGGAGGAGTTCGACCAGGATCTCCAGATGAGCATCTATTGCCTGGGGCTCTACCACCAGCGGGCCATCTTTGCCTCGAAACTCACCGCTCACTACCTCCAAGCGGGGGAGAAGTTGACCACTACTAGATCGAAGGAGCACCTGGACGCGGCGGTGGGGAAGATAAAAGAGATCATCGCCCAGATTGAAGGGACGGAGCGGTTCAAGCCTCGGGTGAACCCCTTCTGCTCCTGGTGTGACTATCTTGCGATCTGCCCGGCCAGGAAGGAGGCGGAGTTAGCGGCCGCAGGGGAGGTGGAGGATTTGCCCTTTTGACGGTTTGTTTTGCGGTGTTGACATAAACAGAGTCTGGCTCTAAAATGAAGGTGTGGGCGGATAGCTCAGTGGGGAGAGCGCTTCCCTTACAAGGAAGAGGTCACAGGTTCGAGCCCTGTTCCGCCCATTTTGTAGCGTCGCAGTAACTTGCGACGCTACAATAACTGGTGCGGCTTTCAGGCTCGGCCAGGATAATATGAGGGAGAAGACAGGTTGGCGGAGATAGCCTCGGAGAACGATCTGGTTCTCCTATTGGGGAAAGATGGGAAGCGGTTCATCGTCCGCCTTAAGAGGGGGGAGGAGTTCCATTCTCATCGAGGGCGGATTTTGCACGATGACCTCATCGGCCAGCCCTGGGGATGGGAGGTGGTCTCTCATCTGCGATACCCGTTTTGGGTGCTTGAACCCTCTATCCATGACCTGATCATGGATGCTAGGCGACGCACCCAGATCGTTTACCCCAAGGAATCGGGCTATATCCTCCTCAAGATGAACATACGCTCCGGCTGCCGAGTGATAGAGGCGGGCACCGGCAGCGGCGCTTTCACCATCGCCTTGGCCCAGGCGGTGGCCCCGGAGGGGCGGGTCTACTCCTACGAGGAGCGGGAGGATATGCTCGCTTTGGCAGAGCGGAACCTGACTCGAGTGGGGCTCTTGGATTACGTGGAACTGAAACAGCGGGACATCGCCGAGGGGTTCGACGAGCGCGATGTGGATGCCCTTTTCTTGGATGTGAGAAGCCCCCACCATTATCTCCTCCAAGCCCGGGAGGCCCTTAAGTCTGGAGGTTTCTTAGGAGCGGTGGTGCCCACCGCCAATCAGGTCTCCAACCTCCTAAGAGGGCTCGAGGAGGAAGGCTTTGTAGATGTCGAGGTCTGTGAGATGCTGCTCCGACCCTATAAGACCGTGCCTGCCAGGTTGCGCCCCGTGGATAGGATGGTGGCCCATACGGGGTATCTCATCTTCGCTCGTCCGGTGGCAGTGGTTGAGCCCTAACATACCACATCCGCTTAGATTAGCCGGGGCAATGGAGGCTTTCGATAGGTGGGCCAAAGAAAGAGGGATGTGGCTCCACGGGTTGGAAGAGCGAGGATGGCCGAATTCAAGCGAGCGATGGGTCTAGGGGGCGCTACGCTCTTGGGCATCGGGGCGTTGGTAGGCGCTGGCATTTTCGTCCTCTCCGGACGGGCGATCGCCATCGTTGGGCCGGCGGCTATCTTGGCCTATCTGGTCATGGCGGTGGTGAGTTTGCTCACCGCTTTTTGCTACTGTGAACTATCGGCGGCCATCCCCAAAGCCGGCGGGGGCTACACCTTTGCTCAAGTGGCCAGTCCTGGTCTCTATGGCTTCGCCACTGGTTGGCTCCTCTGGATTGGGGGTGTTGCTGCCTGTGCTACCTTCGCCTTGGCCTTCTCCGACGCTCTAACCCCTTTCTTTTCTGTCCCTTGGTATCCAGCCTTGGCTATCCCGGTCGTGGTCCTCTTCTCGCTGATCAATTACCGCGGGATAAAAGGGACGAGCAGAGCACAGAACCTTATGACCTTGTCACTTTTGGGCTTGCTCTTCCTGGTGATTCTGGCCTCCGTCCCGCGAATCAAGTTGGAGCATTACACCCCCTTCCTATCCCAAGGACGCCCTCTCGATCTTCTATATGTGATGGGGTTTATTTATCTTTGCTATGTGGGCTTTGAACTCATCAGCCCCGCTTCGGAGGAGATCGTTGAGCCTGAGCGAACTATTCCCCGGGCCATTATGATCACCTTAGCCGTCGGCACCTTTTTCTTCTTGGCTACTGTGGCCGCTATGGTAGGGGTGGCTGGCCATCAAGGGATCAAAGCCGTGGTCGGTGAAGAGGCCGCGGCCAGTGGCCTGGCTCTGGTGGAGGTGGCCAGGCTCTCTCTTTTGGGACGCTATGGCGCCTTGGTGGTGGCGGTGGCCTTTATAGCCGCTACCCTTTCCTCTTTGAACGCCTATATCCTGGCCGCCTCCCACGTCTTTCATGCCTTGGGACGAGATGCCAACTTTCCCCGCCTCTTCGGCCTCCTGGACGAGAGAAAGGGGACTCCTGTTTCGGGCATCTTCATCACCATGGCGGTAACGATCGCTCTGGTCTTGCTGAACAGCATCGAGGTAGTGGCCGGTATCGCCGACTTCTCCTATCTCGTGGGGCTGGCTATGGTGAACGCCAGCGTGATACTTTTGCGACGCAAAGAGCCAGATTTAAAGCGCCCCTGCAAGGTTCCCGGCTACCCTTGGGTGGCCATCCTGGCGGTGATCACTTCCGCCGGAGTGGCCCCTTTTCTCTCTCTCGATTCAATCCTCTATGGGGTGGGTGCTTCCTTGGCTGGAGTGGGCGTTTACATCTTGCGGCGAAAGGGCATCTTATCCTCTCGGCGTCTCAAGCGGCTGGAGAGGAGGAGTGAAGAACTACTGGACGATTTGAGGAGGCGAAGGTGAACGAGGAAGAGAAGGCTCTGGCCCATATCAGGGAGCGGAGCGAGAGGCTGGCGGACAAACTTCGGGATTTCCAATTTATCTGTCCCCTATGCCGGGGAGAGGCCAAACCGGTGGGTTTACGGGAGCAGAGGCTCTATGAGATGCGGATGGATCTGCCTGGCGAGGTGGAGCCCCTCTCTCCTCTGCGGGTGGTCTTCCAATGCTACCGGTGTGGATTCGTCTTTGAGTTCGATGAGGATTTCTTTGAGCCTGAGCGCGCGGGAGAGTTGGGAGCGGGGTTGACCAGGGTCTCCCGGCGGGAATATCGGGTGCTGGTCTCTTTGGCCCATCGGTCTTCGCTTGAGTCCCTGTTGACTCTGGCCAAGGTTTTGGCTAAGGCGAAGGGAGGGGAGGTTTTAGCCCTCCATGTGGTGCCCAAGTTCTTATCCAAAGATTCACTATTGGAAGAAGCGGCAGCCTATGATAGTGAGGAGGTGCCGGTGCGCCCGGTAACTCGTTTGGGGCGCGATATAGGGCGTACCATCATCAAGGCAGCGGCGGAGAGGAGGGCGGACCTCTTGGTGCTCGGCTGGCGGGGCTATGCCCGTTCCCGAGGGGTCCTTTTGGGTCGCGTTTTGGATAGGGTGGTTGAGGAGACGCCGTGTGATGTGGCCGTGGTCCGGGATCGTGGCCTATCACATGTGGAACGCATCCTCGTTCCCACCGCTGGAGGACCCAACGCTGTCCTAGCAGCGGAGATAGCCATCGCCCTAGCCGAAGAGTATAGGGGGAAGGTTACGGCCCTTTATATATGCCGATCTGGGACAGAAGCAGGAGTAGAACAAGCGAAGAGGGTGATCGACCGAACCTTGGCTGGCTTAGAATCGGATCGGCCTTTGGAACCCAGAGTGATAGCCGCTCCTGATGTGGTCCAGGGGGTGTTGGCTGAGGCTGAGGAACACGACCTAGTAGTCTTGGGAGCAAGTCGTGAAGGACTCTTTCAACAACTCCTGGTGGGCAACGTTCCGGAGACGATAGCCAGACGGTGCCCTAAGACGGTCATCGTAGTGAAACGCCACGCTGGCCCTATAAAGTCATGGTTGCATCGCCTCTGGGCGAGGGAGAGAAGGTAGGACTCGTGAGGTAATCGTCTACACAATTATGGCTTTGGTGTAAGACTCTGTTGCCAGCCGGTTTCGGCGAGGGTGATCGCTATACCATCACGGAGGTGAAGTCAAGGAGTCCTTGAGGTTAGAAGCAGGGAAATCTGCCTCCACCATCGAGGGACAGAAGAAGGGTGGATCTTCATCCACCCTTCTTTACGTTGCTAACCTGGATCGGCCTCCTTCGCCTTGCTTTTTGATGTGGGTATGCGTCTTGTCAAGTGGTGTAAATTGCGGGGGGCCTCCCCAAGGGCGGGTTAGGACTTCGGGTCGCCGATAGCCGTGTAGGGCGGATTATGCGCTCGGGTTTACGACATGACCCAGGAACAGAATGGCATCGGTCTCGATGTCACGAATCACAAAGACAAACGGGCGATCGACTGTGACCTCTTTGGGTATGGGGGCCCCCCTATCTACCACCACTGCAGTGGCCGCTGCCGCTTCCGTCCCAGCCTCGTCCACCGATATGAATGCCTTGTGTACGACGTCTCCGATGAAAAGGCTACGGGTGCTATCCATGCCGGAGAAGTCGGCATCGGTGAAGGCAGCCGGCATGCCCATGGCAGCGAGCGTCTCCTTCAGCCTGAAGCCCGATTCGTAGGTGAACTTGGGCATGGTCAGGTGGACGTTCTCTGGATTGATATCCTTCAAGATGGAAGCTACCCGCTCGGCATCCAGCCCACTAGTAAATTCCTCAAACCGGCCGGCCTCGGGAAGCAAGATGACCATGGAAAGTTCCCCGCCGTCGTACGGCAGTTCGACCGCCTGATACCCTTCGCCCTCGGCATAGCCGAAGTACTCTGTCTGCTCCATCATCGGCACGGTGACCTGGCCGCCATCGAGGAGATTGAATGGGCCATCATGGGTACGTTCCTCTTCAAACGGGTATTCCCATGCCGCATTGAAGTAGATAGCGTTGGTTAGGACAAGGACCGTTTGCGAGGTGATGGAGTCCGGAGGAAGCAGATCTTCAATCTTGTTCTCTGTCTCGTCACTGACCCAGTCGTTGATGACGCCACGGGACTCTTCCGGTTCCTTCACGAAATCGAGCAGTCTCAGCCCGGCACCGTAGTTTTCAGCCAGGATGTCGAGGAATTCAGAGAGGAACGTATAGCCGGTCTGGCCCCAGATAGAATTGACGATGTTCAGCCTGAAGCCCTCCCCATTTTTGCTCTCTGCACCTTCACCGCGACTGGCGAGTTCGAGATCCAGTCCGTTGAAAGCGGGGTGCAGTTGGTCTTGGGGGAGGGTGAAATGTAAAGTGTCTGCCATCTGCTGTTCGGTCTCCCCGCGGGCCCCAGCATAAGTCATCGCCAGTGCCAGAGAGATGCTGTACGGAGAGTAGAAGAGGTTACCGTTCCCCTCTCGGATGGCCTGGTAGAGGTCGAAAGCAAACTCACTGTTTCCGGCGACCAGTTCCGCCAGATCGGCTTCTGCCACATCTGGTGAAGTCACACGTTGCTTTTCCGAGCGCACGATCCCCCCCGGTGGCAGCCCATCACCTGGTACGCCGATCCAAATGCTGCAACCCACCAGGCCCAGCACTGCGATCACCATTAGTACACTGAGTAGTTTGGTCTTCATGAAAGCCTCCCACATAAGATATATTCTGGGGCGGTGCCCCCGCCTAGTTGACGTCAAGCGACGTCATGCAACCTTCCACTGCATAATAGCCAACAGTATGTGGCTGCTCCAAGTAGCGATGTCACTCCGTCGAGGCTAGGGCCTCTAGGATCAGTTCGTCGAATCGGGCTGGCGGTTGGATATCCTGGACCTGCCAGAAGTCCTGACCTCCGTGCAGGAAGGATGGCCCGTTGTCGCAGGAATAGCTGAACTCCTGCACCGTGCCGTCACCCAAGTGGAATCGGAGTTCATAGCGAGCCGGGCATCTAGCCCGAGGGCCTAGTTGGAGATCTTGATTCAGAGCGGCTATGATCTGGTCGAGAATCTGGGAATCGGTGATGGTAACCCGGTGGAGATAGCCTAACTCTGCATCCCCGGCTAGTTCTGCGATTTCGATCTCCACCGTGTCTGATAGTCCGGCCTCCTTGACTACATTGATGAGGTTGCCACCCGTTTCGGGGGGAGCGGCACAGCCGATCATCAATAGGACGGCCCCCGTGGCCAAAGCGACAGTCACAAGAACAGTATTGTGAATGCTCATTCTGATACCTTTCTACTTCCCAGTTCAACACTCCATAGACGCCAACCGGAGGTCAAAGGTTCCCCCTAAATGGCTGCTATAACCGATAAGAAGATAGGGACGGACCCGAGCCGCCCCTATCTATCTGCTCCCAGTCAGCGTTGGGTCTATGCTTCCCCTTGCCCCTCTTGCTTCTTCAGTTCCTCCTCCCTCAGATAGCGACGGAGGACCTTCCCCACCATGGTCTTGGGAAGTTCGTCTCGGAACTCCACGGCGGTGGGTATCTTGAACCTAGCCAGTTTGTCCCGGCAGAAGTTGATGATCTCCTTCTCGGAGGCTGTCTCCCCGGGCTTGAGGACGACCCAGGCTTTCACCGTCTCGCCCCGGCGGGGGTCGGGGATGCCAGCCACGGCTGCCTCTTGCACTTTGGGATGCTCGAAGAGGACCTCCTCCACATCCCGCGGATAGACATTGTAGCCGGAGCAGAGGATCATGTCCTTCTTGCGATCTACGATGTAGAAATAGCCATCTTCGTCCATCTTGGCGATGTCACCGGTGAGGAGCCACCCCCCTTCGCGCAGCACTAGGGCCGTCTCCTCGGGCATGTTCCAGTACCCTTCCATGACGATGGGCCCCCTGATGGCTAGTTCTCCTATCTCTCCCACGGGGAGATCCTTGGTGCCGGTCTCCAGGTCCACGATCTTGGCCTCGATATCGGGAAGGGGTAGGCCGATGCTTCCGGGCACAACCCGGCCATAGACCGGGTTGCAGTGGCTGGCGGTGGGGGCCTCGCTCAACCCATATCCTTCCACTAACTTGCCACTGGTGAGTTCCTCGAACCTCCTCTTCACGTCTAAGGGCAGAGGCGCTGACCCGGAGATGCAAGCCTTGATAGATTTCACATTGTACTTGGCGATGTCAGGGTGGTCGCAGAGGGCCAGATACATAGTGGGCACGCCCATGTAGAGGGTGACCTTGTATTTGTCGATGGACTTGAGGATGTCGTCTAGGTCTCGGGGGTTGGGGATCATGATCATGGAAGCGCCCACAGCCACGGCGCTGCACATAGTAGCCACCAGGCCGTAGACGTGGAAGAGGGGTATGGCCGACAGGTGGACCTCCTTGCCCTCTTCCATGTCAGGCAGGAAAGCACAGATCTCCAGGGTGTTGGCCACCAGGTTGCGGTGCAGCCCTATGGCTCCCTTGGGGACTCCGCTGGTACCCCCCGTATATTGGAAGATGGCTCGGTCGTCGGGGCCGACCTCGACCTCCGGCCGCTGCTCTGGAGTGTAGTGGGCTAAGAGTTCCTGCAACCAAAGGTCGCCCTCCTCCAGGGTGACACGGTGTCCATCCTTCGCCTCTTTGAGGAGGGTGAATAGGATCTTGATCAGGGGGGAGAAATACTCTTTGATGTTGGTGACGATGACGTTCTTGAGTTTGGTCTGGGCGCGGATCGCTTTCACCAGGGGATACATCTTGCTCAGGACAATGATCGTCTCGGCTCCACAATCGTTGAGTTGACGGACCACTTCTCGGGGCGCGTAGAGAGGGTTGACGGCTACCGAAACGCCCCCGGCCTTGAGGATGGCGTAGAAGCCTATCACGTATTGAGGGCAGTTGGGGAGGTAGAGAGCCACTCGGTCGCCCTTTCTGACGCCTAGATCGTAGAGGGCCGCCGCCAGGCGATCGGTGAGTTGGTTCAGTTCCTTATAGGTTAGTTTCCCGCCCTGGATGACCGTGGCCACATTGTCGGGATACTTCCGCGCCGACTCCTCCAGAAAGTAATGCAGTGGTACCTCAGGGTAGTCGACGGTGTGGGGAACACCAGCGTCGTAATGCTTCAACCAGGGTTTCTCCATCTTCTCCTCCTTGGAGAGAGTGCCGGGAGGAAACGATTCCTCCGCACGTTGACCTTTTGCCATTATAGAGCATAATCATCGCCCCGTCAATAGGCTTGACATCGAGGAGGCTCAAGGTTAGAATGGCAATATAGAGATTTGGAGGGAAGTATGGCACAGTCTCACCCTTTTGTTCGCCTGGCCCAGGAGACGATTAGAAGGTATATCCAGGAGGGGCGGGTTATCTCCTCTCCCGAGGAAGTGACACCGGAGATGGGGGAGAGGGCTGGGGTCTTCGTTTCCCTCCATAAGAGGGGGCAACTTCGGGGTTGCATAGGCACCATCGAGCCCGTGGAGGAGAACGTGGCTCAGGAGATCATTCGCAACGCCATAGCGGCAGCCACTCGAGACCCTCGCTTCCCTCCCGTGGGGCCGGAGGAACTCGATGACCTCGATATCTCCGTGGATGTCCTCACTACCCCTGAGCCGGTGGCAGGGATGGAGGATTTGGATCCCAAGCGGTATGGCGTCATCGTGGAGAGCGGTTGGCGCCGCGGGCTTCTCCTACCCGATTTAGAGGGGGTGGATACGGTAGAGTACCAAGTGGAGATCTGCCGACAGAAGGCGGGCATCGGGCCCCATGAGCCGGTGCAACTCTACCGCTTCGAGGTGATACGATATAAGTGACCCCTTGCCCTTGAAGCATTTAAGCCGGCGGCCTCGATGAGCCGCCCTTTTTTAAGTGAGATGAGCAGATGCGACTTTGATCTCTTCACTTCGGCAAAGTTGGCACTTTTTGGCAGTTCTTGGTCTGGTATTGGCACCCCTTTTGTGGTTTGATAGAAGCAGAAAGAAGCCGTCTTCGATGGGAGGAGGATAAAGGGAGATGAGATTTGACAAGTACCTTCTGCTGAGTTGGAAAAGGGTTCTAATAATAGCCTGTACCTGGGTATTGTCGGTGTTGTTACACAAGGCGATTTACTATTTCGCGATCCAAGGCAGCCTGGTAGCCAACGCGCTATTCATCCTGGGCACAGTTGTGATCCCTCTCTATTTCCTAATCTCCCTGGTGTACACGGTGATAAGGAAGATGGGATATGAGAGGTTCCTTCTCTTGAGTTGGAAAACGTTGCTAATAATACCGGCGTGGATATTATCGGTGTTGCTACACAATTTCATTTATGCTGCATTCTATGACCATTAAGCCGTGTGGGAGGCGACGAAGCGATATTCTTCATCCTTGCCATTCCTGTAATCCCTCTCTATTTCATAGTCTCCCTTGTGTACACTGGGATGAGGCTGGTGAGAAGCAGGGCCAGTTAAGATAGCAAGTTGGGCAGGTTTCCCTGGTCTGACGATGCCAGCCTGCCCCGTACTTGCCAGGCCGGGGGGCAGGCAATACCTGCCCTACTATATGGATGTGCAAGATTTTTTTGAAGGACCCTGTGTCTTACAAGCTCTGTTGGAGTTCGGAGATAAGAAGAGGCCTGCTTTTCCAGACCTCATCCCCTGACATGCTCAAACTTCCACCAAAATCTCCCTTATCCGGCGCGATACCTCGGAGGCCACCTGCTGCGTCTGTACTGTCGATTTCCTAAATCTTCTTCCTTTAACGAAAACTCTATGTAGACTTAACCGGGATACCCTTTACTTTAATCTTGCCCACCATCTGTGCTTGATTATTAGCAAACTGAACCACCTCGCCATTGAACAGTTCCAAAACCTGATCTTCTTTTGCTCCCATCTCTTGGGCCAGAAAAGAGTAAGCCCTAATATGCCGGGGATCACCGCCAATGGGAATAAAATATTTGGGCTTGACTAGGGCAAAAAGGAGGCGAATATCACCCGCTGATCCATGGCCCGAAACGTGGAGATTTTCCTGGATTTCATAATAATGGACCCTTGCCCCTTTCAGAGTTAGATTGTCAACCACTAGGTCCATCGCTTCTCTAGAACCAGGAGGGGAAGGGTCGGCAGAAAAAATTACTACCGCTCCCTTCTCAAGCTTCGCGTCGCGATAAGTACCCTGCGCCAAGCGAGCAAGAGCAGAGTTTGGCTGACCGTAGCTACCGGCAACCAGATAAGTAAGTTTATCCTGGGAGAGATTCCTTGCCTTTTGAGGAGAAACAAAGTCGCTTTGATTGAGCTTTAGATAACCCAACTTTCGCGAAATCTCGATTTTCTCTCTTACTGAACGACCTAGAATCACGATCTTCCGGTTGTGTTGCAAAGAAACCCTAATAGCCTGTTGAAAGCGTGAGATGTTAGAGGAAACCGTGGTAACAAAAACCTGTCCCTCTGCCTCACGGATAATTTGACTAAAAATTTTCTCAATCTCTCGTTCGGAACCGGTAAAACCTGGTGTAGTAGCTCCTAAGCAATCTGAAACCAGAGCCAAAACCTCTGGGTAAGCCAGTCTGGCTGTCTTGGCTATTTGAAAAACCCTGCCGTCAACCGGAGTTAAGTCAAACTTGAAATCAGCGACATGGAAAATCTTACCAGCGGGGGTGTTTAGACAAAGACCGATGCTGTCAGGAACTGAGTGATTAACCCGGAAAGGTAGAATTTCAAAAGGACCCAAATTGAAAGACTTATCATCGGGATCAATGAGGCGAAGTTTTGGACGAGAAATGGCAAACTCGGCCAGCCTAACCCGGATAAATCCTTTGACTAGTCTAGTGGCATAAACGGGGGGATTGCCAATTCTGGGCAACACGAAAGGCAGGGCCCCGAAATGATCAACATGGCCATGGGTAATAATAACTCCTCGAATTTTATCAACCTTATCTCTAAGATAGCTGACATCGGGAACAATCACCTCCACTCCAGGCATAGTTTCATCGGGAAAGTCAATCCCACAATCAATAACTAGAATATCATCATCGCTTTCATAAACAAACATATTTTGATGGGCACCACTCCAGCCCCCAAGAGAAAGAATTCTTA
>DMLA01000194.1 GCA_003453555.1 Chloroflexota bacterium
AACTTCGGCTCTTCCTCCCTCTGCTCCTGGTGGAGGCAGACCCGGTTCTTGCCTGTCCGCTTAGCCAGATAGGCGGCTTGGTCCGCCTTGCGGATCAGGTCCGAGAGATCCAGGGCATCGTCGGGAAAGATGGCGATCCCTGCACTGATAGTGAGCCCCACATCGACCACCCCATCGGCGGAGAAGGAGGTGGCCTCGACGCTCCTTCGCATCCGCTCTGCCACTCCCATCGCTCTCCCCCCATCGGTATCGAGCAACAGGATGAGAAACTCCTCCCCACCATAACGACCCACCATACCAGCCTCTTCGACAGAGGCTTGTAACACCTGGGCCACCTCTTGCAACACAAGATCGCCTGCCTGATGGCCATAGGTGTTGTTGATGAACCGGAAGTCGTCGATGTCGATCATCATCGTGGCTACTTGATAGCCATTCAATTGGGCTCGTCCCAATTCCCGCTTCGCCTTCTCTAGGAAAGCCTTGCGGTTCAAGATATCAAGGAGAGGATCTATCTGAGCCAACTGATGCGTCTGTTCATAGAGTTCGGCGTTCTTCAGGAGCACCCCCGCCTGGCCCGCTAAGATGCTCGCTAGGCGGAGGTTCTCGGCGCTGAATTTTCGGCCTCGCCGACTCAGGACGAGCCAGCCTGCAAGAGTCGACTGGGCAAATAAGGGAACCACCAAAAGGCTATCGGAGGCTTGAGCGGTTGGGAGGCCATCGCTCAACGGCTCCTGCATCACATTATTGAGAATCCTCCCCCGTCCCTCCTGCACAATTCTGCCCAGGAGGCCACGGCCCGGAGTCACCACAGGGGGCATCGTCTCTCCACTCTGGGCATAAACCAGCCGCAGTTCTGAGGCCTGGGGAACGAGGGTGTAGATGGCGGATTCGTCACAATAGACCATGCGACGAATCCCATCGCAGATCCGCCGAGCCATAGCCCGGGTTGTCTCATCCAGCGTAAGAGCCACCATAAAATCTTGTGAGACCTCGTAAAGGAGGCGAACCTCGTCGTAGGCTGTATCGATGTTGGTATAGGTGCGGAAGGCAGCCAGCATGGCTAAGAGGGGGAAAAGCACCAAAAGAAGGGCCGAGAAATCGCGAACGGTTAAGAGATAATAGAGCAAAAGGGGCGGAGGAGAGAGAAGGAAAGCGACCAAGAGATCGGTCTTAGGAAATTTGGGCTCCGTAGGGGTGAAGATAACCCGGTTCCTAAACCAGACCAAGGTCTGCGAGAGAAAGGCGTAAGCAAGAACGTAACTACCTACCGCAGGTAGATGGATGCTCTCCAGCAGCCAATGGGGAAGGTTTTGGCTGGTCAAATGAAAGATGGCTCCCGCCACAGCGCTAGCCAAGGCGTAGTGCCCCCCGTAGAAGAGGGTTCGAGAGGGCGATTGTCGCCGCAGTAGCCCATAACCCACCAGAGAACCGATGACGATCACCAAGGCGGCTCCGACCGGCCCTTCAATGAGTAGGGTCAAGAGCACCAGAACGAAACTCGCCGTGAGGCTACCCTGGGGCAGGCGGATGGCCAGGAACTCGGCCAGGGCGCAAAGGGTGGCGAAGAGGAGAACCGAAGGGGTCACCGATAAGCCCCATCGCGCTATCAAGACGCCGAAAGCCAAGAATCCCAGGATAGCGACTAGCCAGGGATATATTTGGGAGAAAAAGCGTGCCCCTCCTTTCGGGCCCCACCAATCTGCGGCTTCGCCTTGTTTAGAGATAGCCAATCAACCTCCCATCGTATGAGTGTGAGGGGCGAAATCGAAAGCCCCCACTTCCTCTGCTAGACCTTTCCTTTCCTCTATCAACCGCCTTGCGGTGTTGACGATCAACCTATCTCCCTCCCTTTGGGCTACCCTGACAAACGCTTCCACTGTGCGGGGATCGAACTGAGTGCCTGCTCCCCGTCGTAGTTCCACGATGATCTTCGACACCGGCATCCCTTGGTGATAGGGCCTATCGGAAGCCATCGCCTCCACAGCATCGCAAAGGCCTATGATACGAGCCTCCAAAGGGATCTCCTCCCCTACCAGCCCCTCGGGATATCCGCGGCCATCGAACCATTCGTGGTGGTATTTGACATAGGGGGTGATATCCCGCGAGGAGTGGCAACCTTCCAGGAACTCAGCGCCCAAGGTAGTGTGGCTCTGAAGATAGATCGACTCCTGGTGGGTCAATTTGGTCGGCTTATAGAGGATCCTCTCCGAGATGCCGATCTTCCCGATATCGTGCACCAGGGCGGCGCGGCGCACCAGTTCCACCCTCTCCTCCGGGAAACCTAACTCCTTGGCCACGGCTACAGCATATTCCGCCACCAACTGGGAGTGTCCGTAGACGAAGGGGTCCCGGGAGTCGATCATCTGAGCCAGGGTCTCGAATAACTCCTGGTTTATGGTTCCTATCTGCTCGCTAGCCTTGATTAACTCCTCGTTAACCCTCTTCAGTTCGGCAACGCTTGACAGAGTACGCTTTATATACTGCATCTGAGAGTAACGTACCACCAAAAGAGGAGCCACGAAAGCCACCAAACCATAGAAGCCAAAGGAAGCGTAGGCCAGGGCCACTAAGAGACCCAAAAGTCCGAGGATCGTATAGTGGCCTAGCAGCCATCTGAACCGCTCGTTCCAGACGGAAAGAGAACTCTCTTCTGTGCCTAAGGCGATGACCATAGCCACCAAGCCGGAATTGAGAAGATAGTTGCCTAATGCGGCAAGTATCGTAGGGAGGATCAAGTAAGGGAGGTTCCTCACTTCCAAACTGTACCCGAAGGCCCAAAATATCGAGGCTGCTAGACTCCCGGACAAGGTGTAAGCGCTCATATTGAAAAGAGCCTTGTAGCCGACGTTTCTGAACTTGATGGCGTGGGCCAAGGCTACAAAGGGAGAGACGAACACCACCCCACCTATGCCGTAAGAGAGAGCGGTCACGAAGATGACTACGAAACTGAGGGAGACTGAACTCCCACCATAGAGGTCCAGAGCGAAGAGCTCAGCCAAGATGCCCAACCCTGCGAAGAGGACGATCCCCCTCCAATCATCCTGGGGGGCCTGGGGCAAATAGTGAGCCGTTATCGCCAAGCCTCCGGCGACCACTAGCCCCAAGAAGGTCATCATTGGCCAACTCCACCTCTCTGAGCCACCATCGAGAGGCCGCCCTTCCTCCTCTCCCCTCGGCGGTTCACGGCTCTGGGGAGAAGGCCTCTCTGCCTCGGAAGGGGGCAAACGGTGCGACTCCTCAAAGCCTCTCACCATCTCTAACTTGAGACTAACATCGGAAGCGACACAGACACGGTTGCGACCGCTCAACTTGGCCTGATAGACCGCCAAATCGGCCTGATGAATCATCTCGTTGGCCTCCCTGCCATGCTCGGGGAAGTGCGCCACTCCCAGGCTGATGGTGGCTCTGATAGGGAGATCGCTGGTCGGGACTTCAAATCTGGTTGCCTCCACTTCCTTTCTGATACGATCGGCTACCAGGTAGGCTTCCTGGCTATCGGCCTCGGGGAGAAGTATAGCGAACTCCTCCCCGCCAAAGCGAGCCGGGAGGTCATATTCCCGAAGGTTGCTCTTGATGATCTCCGCCACCCCTTTCAAGACGATATCCCCTGCTAGGTGGCCATAGGAGTTGTTGATGTTACGCAGAAGATCCAGATCGGCCATTACGACCGCTAGCGGTCGATCGAAGCGGGCGGCGCGACGCAACTCCTCATTGAGAACCTGGGCGAAATGCTTGATATTGTACACCCCTGTCTTAGCGTCGATGCGAGCCTCCTCTTTCAAAGTGGGAATGTTGAGGGAGCGGTAGATCAGAAGGAGAGGGGAGGATCCGAGGATTATCAGCCAGGGGTCGAGGTTCCACAAGATAGCCATGGAGCCTCCCACACACAACAGGACGAAATCGGTCAAGAGGTTATCCACCTCCAAGGTTCCAGACTCCCGGAGGGAGATCCCCCTGGCCAAATAAAGGACCGCAGCCACAAGGATGTGGTTAACTAGGGTGAAGGCCGCGGCCGCCGCTATCGCCGATGCCACCCCCTTCACACTGAGCAAGGCCGCCCCTCCTATCGAGAGCAAGTAGATGCTCTTGGCTAAAAGCGCGGTCAATATGTCGGCAGCGATGTTGAAAGATTGGATATACCAGGGGTAGCGGTACCTGATCCACTCCGGAAGGTGGGCTAATACGACCAAAAGTGCCACCTGGCCAGGCGGTAGAAGCAAGATGGCGGCGAAGACGAAGGCCGAACTGATGACGTAGTTTTGATGCTTAGGGGTGGTCACCTTGAAGAGCTGACTGAAGGCCGCCAGCCCGGTGAAGATTATCCAGGTGAACCAGATAGACTCTTCCCGGAGGTTCCAGAGGCCGATCCCTTGCCAAAGGAGGAGAAAGCCCCCTAACCCCAGGACGGAGCAGATGTAGATCTGCGCCCTACGAGAAAGACCATGCATCTACTTTAATCCCAACTGATGCTGCTCGAATATACGGTATTTCCCCAATAGGCGCTGTCCCAATGCACGTTGTCCCA
>DMLA01000145.1 GCA_003453555.1 Chloroflexota bacterium
GGTCACCTCCTCGTGGGTCACCGTCCTCACCACATCTGGCCCAGTGACGAACATATAACTGGTGCCCTGGACCATAATGATGAAGTCGGTGATGACCGGGGAATAGACAGCCCCGCCCGCGCAGGGGCCCATAACCGCCGAAATCTGGGGGATGACGCCAGAGGCCAGCGTATTGCGCACGAAGATATCGGCATACCCTCCCAGGCTCTCCACCCCCTCTTGGATGCGGGCCCCGCCGGAGTCGTTGAGGCCGATGAGGGGCGCGCCGTTCCTCATAGCCAAGTCCATTATCTTGCAGATCTTCTCCGCGTGGGCCTCGCCCAAGGCCCCCCCGAAGACGGTGAAATCCTGGGAGAAGACGTAGACCAGTCGACCATCGATGGTGCCATAGCCCGTAACCACCCCGTCGCCGAGGTACCTCTTCTCCTCCATACCGAAGCCGGTGGCCCGGTGAGTGACGAAGACATCTAATTCGTGGAAGGAGCCCTCGTCGAGGAGGAGGTCCAGGCGTTCGCGGGCAGTGAGTTTCCCCTGCTTGTGCTGGCGCTCGATGCGCTCCGGCCCCCCGCCAAGTTTGGCTTCCTCGCGGAGTTTTCTTAGCCTTTCGATTTTGGGGTCAGTAGGCATTATAGTCCCTCACCAAGGTTTCATGTTTCAGCACTTTGGGTAACTTCGTCCACTAGCCTGCTAAGGAGTTCCCGATACTCGGCGAGAACACGATAGTTGTCTTTGGTTTCCCCTCTGCTACCCCCTGTGTCGAACTCTACGATCTGTCGTAGGTGGGGCGTAGAAGGTTTCGTAAGGAACTGCGAGATATTGCTTAAGTACCTGCCAGTTTGACCTGTGTCGAGCCCCACACCTTTCTCGAAGAGTTTCTCTTTGACCTCTTCTCTATCAAACGTTCTGTCCTCAGATAGGAGTATCTGGAAGAAGCTGATGAGCCTGGGGGTAAGATCCGATCTTCTTTGTAACGTCTTTCTCAACCGCCGTTCAAGTTCGATGATGTCGAAATCCCCTTTCTCTAAAGAGAAGGAACTCCTAGGAGGTCTTCTCATCTCCTTTTGTTTGATTTCCTTTCTCTCGACGTAGTCCTTTGCTTCCGGTAGCGGGATTATTACATTGGGTGTGATGAACAACTCTCCATGAGAATCTAGGTATGGTCTAAGCCTAACGCATTTGATGTCAACCCCGTATTCTCGAAGCCACAAGACCGCCGACAAGACATCGGGATGGAATTCTTTAGAGACCAAGATCATACGTTGGCTTTGGTTGAGATCATCCAACTCCAGATCGATGAATTCCTCGATTTGAAGTTGTGCGTCATCACTGTCCGATTCAAGGTAGTTGGCGAAGATGGCAAAGATATCATCTTGCACGAAGTTGGAACAATAGGATACATACTTGATGGCTTGCCATTCTATGTCACTACCAGACTCATCGCGTTTGAGCTCGATGACCACTAGATTGGCTTGTTTGTCAATCGCCAATAGGTCAATCCGCCGCCTGAAGGGAAGCAGAAGTTCTTTGGAAATGACCAATAGTTCCTCACCGAGGACCTCTGGTGTCTTTTCGACCCATTCTTCGATGTCAAATCTCTCCATCAGTTCTAAGTCGGCGAACTTGGCTACATCCAGTGGAACTAGCCTCTTGTTCTGTAGATCAACCCTATACATGGAACACCTCCTATCGTCAATGACGTCCCTTTGACACTCGCTGAATAGTGAATGGCGATCTAGTCCCTCAACTCATGATGGGCTATCACTAGCCTTTGCACCTCACTGCTTAGCCTCAGAGTAGGCCTTCGAAATCTTCCCAATTGAGCCCCGCTTGTCGAAGGATATTGGCCAGAGTGCCCGGCGGGATGATCCTACCCCTGTGTACTGGTACTGTGACGCGGCGTCCGCTTTCAGGATGGCGGTAGATATGATGGCTGCCTCGGGTGCGAGAGAGGATGAATCCGGCTTTCTCTAACACTTTGGCCACTTTACGGCCGGTGACACGGGGCCTCCGAGGCATCCTACACAGCCACTTTCACTTGCTCGACCGTGTCTGGGGGGATGGGTTCGCCGTGACTCTCCAAGTCCTCTAGATACACCGTGATCGCTTCCTTGATGTTTGACAGCGCTTCTTCTTTATTGGCCCCGTAGCTGAAGCAACCTGGTAAGGCAGGCACGATAGCGTTGTAGTAGCCGTTAAACTCAGGGTCTGTCTCGGGCTGCAGGATCACTGTAAAGGTGCGTTGTTCCATCAAAGCCTCCTTCATTTCAACTCATGATGGGCTATCACTAACCTTTGCACCTCGCTGGTGCCCTCGTATATCTCCGTGATCTTGGCGTCCCGGAAGTACCGCTCCACGGGATATTCCTTCATATATCCATAACCCCCATGGACCTGAATCGCTTTGGTTGCCGCCCACATAGCGGTCTCCGAGGCGTACAACTTCGCCATGGCCGCCTCGCGAGTGTACCTTTCTCCTCTGTCCTTCTTGAGGGCTGCCTGAAAGAGAAGTAGGCGCGCCGCCTCTATGCGGGTGGCCATATCGGCGATCATCCACTGGATAGCCTGGAAGCGGGAGATGGGCTGGCCGAACTGCTCGCGCTCCTGGGCGTACTTAACCGAGGCCTCGAAGGCCGCCTGGGCGATCCCCAAGGCCTGGGCGCCGATGCCGATCCTACCCGCGTCCAAGACATCCATCGCTATCTTGAACCCCTCCCCCTCTTCCCCCAGCCGGTTGGCCACGGGGATATGGCAATCCTCTAAGGTCAGGGTGGTGGTGTTGGAGGCGCGGATGCCTAGTTTCTTCTCCGGCTTGCCGTGGGAGAAGCCAGGGGTATCGGTGTCCACCAGGAGGCAACTAATCCCTTTGTGTCTCTGAGTAGGGTCCGTCCTCACGAAGAGGACGACGAAGTCGGCCACGCCGCCGTTGGTGATGAAGTTCTTGCTCCCGTTGACTATATATTCGTCGCCTTGGCGCAGGGCCATAGTCCTCTGATTGGCAGCGTCGGAACCGGCTTGGGGTTCCGAGAGGCCGAAGGCCCCGATCTTCTCGAAGGAGGCCGCGGGTCGCAGGTACTTCTCTTTTTGCTCCTCGGTTCCGTAGTGAACCAGACCATAGCAAACCAGGGAGTTCTGGACGGACATAATGGCCCCCGTGGCCGCGCAGGCCTTGGAGACCTCCTCCACGGCCAATACATAACTTATAGTGTCGGCTCCGATGCCCCCATACTCCTCGGGGACATCGATCCCCATAAGGCCCAGTTCCCCCATCTGCTTCAAGGTCTCGAAGGGGTACTCTTCCGTCTCGTCGATGAGGGCGGCCTGGGGGGCCAATACCTCACTGGCGAACTCCCGCGCCATGTCGCGGATCATCCGTTGTTCATCGGTGAGTTCGAAATCCATTGCTTTCTCCTTGAAAGTTGGCTATTGATTCTTAGTGGAGGGGACACTTCCACTTCTGGATGAGCCTATTCAACTGCTTACCTACAATTCTTCAGATTCCAACTTCTGACTTCTACACCCTCTCCACGCTCATAGCCACCGCCTCTCCTCCGCCCAGGCAGAGGCAGGCGAGCCCCAGTCTTGCCCCCCGGTCTTTCATAGCGTAGAGAAGGGTGACGAGGATGCGGGCTCCGCTACAGCCTATGGGGTGTCCCAGGGCGATGGCCCCTCCGTGTACATTGACCTTCTCCCAATCCCAGCCCAATTCCTTCCCATCGGCCACGATTTGGGCAGCGAAAGCCTCGTTTATCTCCATTAGGTCGAAATCGTCGAGTTTGTAGCCCGTCCTTTCTAAGAGTTTGCGAATGGCGTGGGCGGGGGCGATGAAGAGCCATTTGGGCTCCACGGCTGCTTGAGCGTAGCCGGTGATGCGGGCCAAGGGCTCCAAGCCCAGTTCCTCGGCCTTGCTAGCGCTCATCACCACCAAGGCGGCGGCCCCATCGGTGATGCCCGGGGAGTTGCCTGCGGTCACGACGCCGTCCTCCTTGAAGGCTGGCCGGAGTTTGGCGAGGGCCTCCAGGCTGGTCTCTCGCCGAGGAGCCTCATCGGTATCGAAAGGGATCGGTTCACCCTTTCGCTGGGGCACGGTGACGGGGACTATCTCCCCTTTGAACTTACCTTCATCGATAGCCTGTATCGCCTTCTGGTGGCTTTTGAGGGAGTATTCGTCGAGTTCTTGGCGGGTGATCTTGTACTGCTCAGCGATGAACTCGGCGGCCATGCCCATATGCCAGTTCATAAGGGAACACCAGAGCCCATCGTGGACGGTGGCGTCGAGGATCTGGCCATGCCCCAGGCGGTAGCCAGAGCGGGCCTGGGGGAGGAGATAGGGTCCAGCGCTCATATTCTCCATCCCTCCAGCCACGATTATCTCGGCGTCGCCGACCTTAATCGCCTGGGCGCCCATTATCACCGCTTTAAGGCCGGAAGCGCATACTTTATTGAGGGTAGTGGCTCCCACGGTAGGGGGCAATCCACCTTTAAGGGTGGCCTGGCGCGCTGGCGCCTGACCCTCTCCCGCGGAGACGACGTTACCCATGAGCACCTCGTCCACCAGGGCTCCATCGAGGCCCGCCCTCTCAACGGCGGCAGAGATAGCCACCCCACCCAGTTCCACGGCGGGGATGGTAGATAGAGTCCCCTGGAAACGGCCGATGGCTGTGCGTGCGGCGCTGACTATGACGACTTCTTTGTTCATCGCTCTCCCCTCTTTCTAATGGTTTGGAGCATCACGAGAGCGTGACCCTCCAGAGGTATGATAGCAGAAAAAGGGGCTTTTGGCTAGTTTGGGGTAAAGGGGGAAGGGTAGGAGGGGCGAAAGCAGTTTAACCCTTGAGGCTTATCGCTTCTTTGGCGCGGACAACTATGTGCTCCGCGGTGAGGCCGTACTCCTCTAGAAGTTCTTCGGGCTTCCCCGATTGGGCGTAGGTGTCCTCTATAGCCACCATCTTTACCGGGACGGGGTAGTTTTCGGCCACCACCCGAGCCACCTGGCTCCCCATCCCTCCCGCGGCCAGATGCTCCTCGGCGGTGACGATAGCCCCCGTCTCCCGAGCGGCAGCGATCACTGCCTCGCGGTCTATGGGCTTGACGGTGTGCATATCTAACACCCGGGCTTCTATCCCCTCCTGGGCCAGGGTTTCGGCTGCTTGTAGAGCCCGAGAGACCATGAGGCCGTTGGCGATGAGGGTGACATCATCGCCAGCGCGGAGCAGGTTGGCCACGCCGGTGGTGAAGGGGCAGCCCTTCTCGTAGATGAGGGGGAATTTGGGGCGGCCAGTCCGCATGTAGACCGGGCCCACATGCCGAGCCATAGCCCGGGTCGCGGCTCGGGTCTCGTGCTCATCGGCAGGGACGAGGACCACGAAGTTGGGGAGGGCACAGGCCAGGGCCACATCCTCTACCCCCATCTGGGAAGGGCCGTCCTCACCGATGGAGATACCGGAGTGGCTACCCACGACCTTAACGTTGAGGTTGGGGAAGGCCACCGACATCCGCAACTGGTCGAAGGCGTTACACATGATGAAGCAGGCGAACGACGCGGCGAAGACGGTCTTGCCAGAGGCGGCTAGGCCGCTGGCTACGCCCACCAGGTTGGATTCGGCGATGCCGAAGTTGAAGAAGCGCTCCGGGAACTCCTGGGCGAAATACTCGGTGCGGGTGGAGTTGTTGACGTCGCCGTCTACCACCACGATATTGGGGTTCTCACGACCTAGTTCCAGGAGGGCCTCGCCGAAGGCGTTACGCGTGGGTTTGCCCAGTCTGAACTCCATGTCACATCTCTTCGATCTCTTTTAGTGC
>DMLA01000222.1:0-1725 GCA_003453555.1 Chloroflexota bacterium
CCCATGGTAGCCAATTATACCAGCCTATCGAGGCGGCGACAACTTGTGTTATAATCCTCCTTGTGACCATGAGAGTTTTTGGATTCCCCTGGCGAGCGGTTCTCTTGGCGGTTTTTGTCGCTCTCGTGGTGGCCGCACTCCAGGCCCCCCTGCGACTGGCCTGGCTCCTTCATCAAGGGGCCTACTTTGAGACTCACAAAGAGTACACCAGAGCCATAGCCGCCTATGAGCAGGCTTTAGAACTTCGCTCGCAGGTCACCTCCCATCTTCGGATAGGAGAGATCTACCTAGCCCAGGGGAGGTATGAGTTGGCCAAGGAGGCGTTCCAGGAGGCGTACCGGCTCGACCCCAAGGAGGAGGCAGCGCTTTTGGGGTTGGGCTCTGTCGCTGCGGCAATGGGCGATGAGGAAGAGGCGATGGAGCGGTGGATGGAGGTCTTGACCCTTGATGAGACCAATGCGGAGGCCCATTATCGCCTGGGGAGGGCTTATATCTGTCGTTCCCAGTGGAGTTCAGCGCAGGAGGAACTGGAGAAGGCCGCCCGGTATGGGGAGGGGGAAGCGCGCTTTTATTTGGGGTTGCTCCTGGCGAGGGAGGATCGAGAGTTGGCCACCCTGCACTTGCAAGAGGTAGTTGAGAGGGAGTCCGCCTTGGCCGAAGGGGCCGCTGAGGTGATCTCCATCCTGGAGGGGTTAACGGGAGAAGAGGCCTCTGTGGCTGCTAAATTGGGACATATCTACCTTGGCTGTGAGTTGCCCACCCTCGCCCAGGAGCAATTAACCAAGGCGGTCTCACTGGATCCAGAGCAGCATCTGGCACGGAGTTATCTGGGGTATACCCTCTGGTCTCTGGGGGAGTATGAGGAGGCGAGGGGGGTGTTGCGGGAAGCGTTACGTCTCGACCCCCACTCGCCTCTGAACTACTATTTCCTAGCCCTTCTTCATCGCTCAAAAGGGTATCCCGAGGTGGCGCTTTTGGAGTTCCAGAAGGCGTTGCGGCTCGATCCCGATAACGCCGCCATCTGCGCGGAGATGGCGACCACCTATCTAAAGGAGCGAGACTACTTGGCAGCGCGAAAGTGGTATCGGGCTGCGGTGGAGCGGGCCCCGCGAGAGGTTGAATTTCATCTCCTCCGGGCGGAGTTCCATCTGGAGCATCTCCTTTGGCTGGAGGATGGTTTAGCCGCGGCACAGATGGCGGTGGCCTTAGATTCCCAGAACGGGGTGGCCTACGGTCTTTTGGGCTGGGCCCAATATCTCCTGCAGAGGCCGGAGGCGAGGGCCTCTCTGGAGAAGGCGGTGGCTTTGGACCCGGAATCGGCTAGAGCCCACTACCATCTGGGCCTGGCCTACGCCCAAGAGGGGCTAAACGATATGGCCCGCTGGGCTTATGAGCGGGCCATCGACCTAGATACCGAAGGACTCTATCGGGAGCGGGCCCAAAAGGCCCTCAAGGAGTTGGTGCATCAATAGGGCCTATTCTATTTGGATGGTTCCCAGGTTCACCCTCTCTCCCATCTTTTCTCCCTGGGCATCGATAACTGGCAGCCGCTCCATAGTCTCCAGGAGATAGATCCCCACCCGTAGGTCTTATTCGCCGGGGGGCAACTCTCCGGTAGTCAAGCGGTGTTCCTCGATTACTACCTCGCCCTCATCCCAGATGGAGGTGGGGTAGTCGCCATCTTGCGGCTGGCTGTCTGCTTGGGCTATAATCTCTTCCCCATCC
>DMLA01000222.1:2151-5154 GCA_003453555.1 Chloroflexota bacterium
GTTGATCCCCCAGGGATGCTCCATCTCCCCAGGAGAGGAGATGGGACCAGAACCAGCCCAAAAGGAGATAGAGGGGGTAGCCCGTCGGGCGGGAGATCCCCCAGGAGGTAGGGAACGGACTGGAACTCACCTCCATCGGCTAATAAGAGCGCGGGGGCCCAGCGTGGAGAGATAGAGGAAGAAGGGAAGAGACCCGAGGGATAGGACTAGCGCTGTATCCACTCGAACATCTTTGCTTTTGCTCAGGCAGCCTCATCTTGTAGTGCCAGAAGCGCCACCAGAGGTTATCACCAGGGGAGGTGCCGTAGAACCAGACATGGGCCCGGTCTCCCTCTTTTAGTATCACTTCCCCTGCCCAGGTCGTGGCTATGTCAACATGGCCCTGCTGCTTGTCGAAGATACGCAGGTTGGTGGCCCATCGCCCACCCCCATGGCAAGATGGGGTAGAAGGGTGGTGTCTAGGGCCATAGCGGCTTGGAGCACCCACACCTCTCCAGGGGGCACCACCGAGGACTCCTTTTTGACGTGGCCCCCGGGGCTGATAACCATATCCGGCGCTTCAAACCAGCGATTATAGTACTGAAAAGAGATACCGGGCTTCTGCAAGGCCGAGCCTCTCCCGCCACAAGGGATGAGAGTCATCAGAGCCATCAGGAAGAACAGCCATTTTCTCATTTCTCCTACTCTTCATCTGTATCTGCCGCTGTAGCCATAGGCCGGATATAGAATCTGCGCCCTGGAGGCCTCCTCTCCCCTCCTTGAAGATAGATGTTATCACAGGCGGGAGTATCTCAGTAGCAACCTCGTGGCACCTGGACCAGGCCTAAAGGGAGGTAATTTTCCCCATCGGCTAGGATGAGACGGTGACCGCTCTCTAGGAGGTAGAAACCCACCAGTAGTTGGTATTCTCCTGGCGGCATCTCCAAGGGCAGAAGCAGTGCGTACTTGTCGCTTATCTCTTCACCAGGTTGCCAACGGGAGGTGGGATAGGCTCCCAGAAGGGGGTAGGAGTCCTGCTGGGTCCAGAGCCTTCCTTCTTCGTCCACTAGATGTACGAAGACGTGGTAGTCCTCCTCCATGGGCTTTAGGGCCTTCCAATGGAGGTTCAGGGGCAATACATCGCCGGGCTGCACCATCTCTTGGAACCCATAGCCCACTAAAGCGATCTTCTCACCGAAGATGGCCTCCATCGGTCTGATGGCCAAAGGCTGGGAGGGGAAGAAGTAGAGGGCCAACCTTTCCTCGCCGAAGGGTTTATCGAAGGCTCGGTAGCCCTTCTCCGAAAGCCAAATGTCTAAGCCATCGTTCAACCCCCCGGGGATGAGCCAGAGGCGACGATACCGGGCGGTCAACGTCTGGAGAAGTTCTTCCCTCTCCGGCGGAAGGGGTGGCCCTCCCTCGAAGAGCCCGTAGAGGGGGAGGTTTCCCTTGTAGTGGTTTTGGAGGAGGGATGTCTCCGCAGGGGAGTTGAAAACTAGGGCATCATTTGGCTGTGAATAACTGGTTATGAATTCGACCATCTCCACGAAATCTCGGTGCCCATCTTGCTTGTAGCGAGCCAGGGTGAAACCGATGAGACCCACGATAAGCAAAGTCATGGCCATCAAAGGCCAGGTGGCATACGGCCGAGTAGCCTTCGCATAGTACGCTAAGGTCAAGGCTGAAATCAGGGCCGCAGAGAGCAGAAGGGCTAAGACCAGCCAATCTATGTTCGGTTTCATCCAGGCGAAATCGAGATACTCGGTTCGCAGGAGGGAGAGTTGGCCCAGGAGGGGCGAGTAGCGGGGATGGAAAAAGGTGACTGGGGCGTAAAGGGGCAAGCCCGCTTGAACCAGTATCTCCTGGAAGTCGGCGAAGTGGACGCTGAGTCCCAAGATCTGTATGGCTATGGTTATCGCCGATAGCGAGGCGAAGGTCGCTTTCGCTCTGCCGCGTAACCCTTCGACCAAGGGAGCGAGGGGAATCACCAAGAAGGGGATGATGGGCACCAGGAAGCGGGGCCCCCAGGCGTGCCCCCCATGCCACATGAACCATTTGGAATAGAGGAGGATGTGGATGGTAGTTAGGGAGAGGCAAAACAACCCTTCGGGGCGATGGCGTCTTAGGAAGACAGGAAAAGAGGGGAAAAGGGCAAGAAAGAGGGGACAGTAGAGAAAAAGGCCTCTTCCGGGGCTGATGAGGAGCCCTGCTAACCCGGTGAGAAGAGGCGCTCGGAAAGACTCTTCGGGTAGATAGCCGGTGACCAAGGGGTTCTCGAAGCGGAGATAGTTGTAGCCACCGATGAGTAGACCCCACAGAATCAGGGGTATTAGGAAGGCTGCCAAAAAGGGGATGAGACGGCGATAAGAGACTCTATCTGGGAGAGAATAGGCCAAGAGAGGGAGCAGGAAGAGAGGGGCGATGGCTGCAGTAGCCAGTCGGGTGGCGATAGCCAGACCCAAAGAGGTTCCAGCCAGGGCCAGATCGCGAGTGGTCTGGGTCTCCCTGAAGCGGAGGAGGAAATAGGCGGCGGCTAGCAGTGCCAGGCCAGTGAGAGGCTCGCTGAAGAAGTATTTGGAGTAGGGCCAAGCCATGGTTCCCAAACCGAAGAGGAGGGCCATCAGCAGACCGACCTCCCAAGAGTACCCTAGGCGTCGAAGATAGAGGAAAACCAGGAGCCCGGAAAGAGCGGTGACGGCGACATTAAGGAGGAGCGTGGTCTGCACGAACCCCCAGAAGGGTACGATGAGGCCCAACCAGGCCAGAGGTAGAGCCACAAGGGAAGTTCCCATCCCCTTACGGGAATAGAGTTCCCCGCCTCGTCCGAAAGTACCCTGTTGGAGCCCCATCCAGAGGATCTGATTGGTGTCGTAGTCGCCCCGTTTCACCAGGCTTTCCGTCACCGACAGCATAGAGAGCCCATCGCTGGAGTGGATATCCCCGCTGTAGGTTAGAAGATATATCGCTAGGAGAAAAAGCGACAGAGCCAGAGCTATACCCTTTTCTCTCTCCATAATGAAAATG
>DMLA01000105.1:0-4372 GCA_003453555.1 Chloroflexota bacterium
AGGGAAGAGGAAGCGAAGGCTGAACCGGTAGCCGAGGATAGCGAATTGGAGGTAGTGGAATCGGAAGCCCAAAGCGAGCCCGGAATTAAAGAACCTCCTCAGGCTGAAGCCTCAGAAAGAGAGGAAAAACCTCAGGGGGGATAAGAGCCAGGAAGGCCCGAAAAGATAAGAGGCCTCATGCGAATGGTCATGAGGCTTTTTGGTCGGAGAGCAAGTTGAGGGTAGGACTCTATACGGAAAAAGAGGCTTTTCTTCCACTCCAAGAGGAATGGAACCGGCTCCTAGTCAGTAGTCCCTCAGACACTATTTTTCTCACCTGGGAATGGCAATCGCTGTGGTGGGAGTTCTTCGGGAGGGGTCATCGACTTCTTCTCTTAACTGCTCGCCACGAAGAAGAGTTAGTAGGCATAGCCCCCTTATTCTATGCCCACGAAGATATTATCCGTCTGGTGGGGGGCACCGAGATCTCCGATTATTTAGACATCATCGCCCTTTCTGGCCACGAGAGGGAAGTTTGGTCCGCTTTTTTGGCCTACCTTCTAGAAGAGTGCTCTTGGGACACCTTAGATCTGCATAACCTGCCTGCCGCCTCGCCTACCCGCGAGGTGCTTTTATCGCTAAAAGAAGAGTATGGACTCAAGGTAGCGGCCAGCCGGGAAGATGTTTGTCCCCTCATCTTCCTCCCCGAGACCTGGGAGGGATACCTCCAGATGTTAGATAGGAAACAGCGGCACGAACTGCGGCGCAAACTAAGGAAAGCTCAACGGGAGGCCCAGGTCGACTGGTATCTGGTGAGTGAGAATGCCGATCTGGCCTCAGAGATGGAAAAGTTCTTAGATCTGCATCAGCGAAGCAGCCCTCATAAAGACCAGTTCATGGATCAGACGATGCAGCGTTTTTTCAAAGCCATGGCCAAAAGCGCTTTCGAAGCCGGCTGGTTGAGGCTAGGCTTCATCCTCATCAACGGCCTCAAGATAGCTAGTCTCCTCTGCTTCGACTATGGCGATTCGATCCTGTTATACAATTCCGGCTACGACCCAGAGCGGTATCGAGCCTTGAGCCCCGGCGTCCTGGCCACCGCTCACTGCATCGAGGAGGCGATCCAACAGAAGAAGAAGGTGTTCGACTTCTTGCGGGGGAGTGAGGAGTACAAGTATCGGTTCGGGGCCCAGGATACAGAAGTCTACCGTCTAGTGATAAGCAAGGTGTAAAGGTCAGCGTTGATCGATAGCATACGAAGAGGAGGAGCGAACTATGCAATATCGGAATCTGGGTCGCACGGGCCTCAAGGTCTCAGAACTTTGCCTGGGGACTATGCAGTTCGGTTGGACCACCGATGAGGAGAACGCTTTCGCCATCATGGATGCCTTCCTGGAGGCTGGGGGCAATTTTCTCGATACCGCCGACGTCTATTCGAACTGGGCTGTGGGCAACCCCGGGGGCGTGGCGGAGACCATCATCGGAAAATGGATGAGGCAGCGGGGCAACCGACACCAGATAGTCCTGGCCACCAAGGTGCAGGGCCGCATGTGGGAGGGGCCCAACGGTGAGGGCTTGAGCCGAACGCACATCATGAAGGCCATCGATGATAGCCTACGCCGGCTGGATACCGACTATGCTGACCTTTACCAAACCCACTGGTTCGACCCCGACACCCCCATCGACGAGACTTTGCGAGCCCTAGACGATCTGGTGCATCAGGGCAAGGTGCGCTACCTCGGCTGCTCCAACTACCCCGCCTGGCGGCTCTGCCAGGCCCTTTGGACCAGCGATAGAGTGGGGCTAGCCCGCTACGACTCCCTCCAACCCCATTACAACCTAGTCCACCGAGCCGAATTCGAGCGGGAACTTTTGCCCCTCTGTCAAGACCAGAGGCTGGGGGTCATCCCCTATAGCCCCCTGGCAGGAGGGTTCTTGACCGGTAAGTACCGCAAGGAGGGACCCCTTCCCAAAAGCGCCCGAGCAGACAGCATCGTGGACCGCTACTTCAGCGATAGGAACTTTACCCTCCTCGAGAGGTTGGAAACGCTAGGCAGAAAGCGAGGCAGAACCATCCTCCAGATGGCCCTGGGCTGGCTGCTCACCAACCCCGTGGTCACCTCCCCCATCATAGGTGCCAATACCGTGGAGCAACTGAGGGAGATCCTAGGCGCTGTAGGCCTGCGGCTGAGCCAAGAGGAGATGGCTACCCTCAACGGGCTCTCCGCCTGGGAGAACGAGAAGTGAACTCGCCTAACACCCTTAGGATCGCCATGCTCAGCGTCCATACCTGTCCCCTAGCCACTCTAGGAGGCAAGGAGACGGGGGGGATGAACGTCTACGTGAGGGATTTGAGCCGGGAGTTGGGAAGGCGGGGCTTTCTAGTGGACGTCTTCACCCGGGCCCAGGACCCGGAGATAGTCGGGCCACGGCCCCTAGGGGAAAACGGCCGCGTCATCCATATCCCCGCCGGCCCCCTAGCCCCCTACGACAAGAAACTACTATATAACCACCTGCCGGAGTTCGTGGAGGGGGTGAAGCGGTTCGCTCAAGAGATCTCCTACGACCTCATCCATAGCCACTATTGGCTCTCCGGCTTGGTGGCCTGGGAACTGAGGAAGAAGTGGAACCTGCCGGTGATCCAGATGTTTCACACTTTGGGGCATATGAAAAACCTGGTAGCCAGGAGCGACGAGGAGAGGGAGACGGAGACCCGCTTGCAAGCGGAGCGGGAGATCATGGGTTTCGTCGATCGGCTAGTGGCGTGTACCCCCTTGGAGAAGAGACAGATGGTAAAACTGTACGGGGCTGATCCCAAAAAGATAGCGGTCATCCCCTGTGGCGTAGACCTCTCCCTCTTTCGCCCTGTCGATATCTCCCAGGCCCAAGAGCGGTTAGGATGGCCTCCAGACCGTCAGATGGTGCTCTTCGTAGGGCGGATCCAGCCCTTAAAAGGGATCGACATCCTACTCAAGGCCATAGCCCTAGCCACTGACGATCTCCCCGACCTCTGTGGGCATTTGGGCCTCACCATCATCGGCGGCGACCCAGAGGCCACTATGGACCGGGAGATGCTTCGCCTGACGAGGCTGAAAAAGAAATTGGGCATATCCGATCTGGTTACCTTTCTGGGTGCCAGGGACCAAGATACTCTCCCCTACTACTACTCCGCCGCCCAGGTCTGTGTCGTCCCCTCCTATTACGAGTCTTTTGGCATGGTGGCCCTAGAAGCGATGGCCTGCGGAACGCCGGTCATCGCCTCCAGAGTAGGTGGCTTGACCTTCACCGTGAAAGATGGGAGGACGGGATACCTAGTGCCCGATGGCGACCCCGCGGCCCTATCTGAGAAACTGAAACTGCTCCTCACAGATGAGAAACTGCGACGTCGGATGGGGGAGGAAGGCATCAAGATGGCTCAAAAGTATAGTTGGTCCCTGGTGGCCGAAGAGATAATCTCGCAATATCGCCAACTAATGACTGGGACGTCTTTGGAAACCCCTGCCTCTGGCTATAACAAATGAAAGAAAAAGGCCTCAAATTCGCTGAGGCTTTCAAGCGCATCACACTGTAGAGAACCTCCCCTCCCCTGGCCTGCTTTCCTTCGGCCCCGAAGATTCAAACGTCGCCCTAAAGGCGACGCTACGAGATGTAGCGACGCCCTGTCCTGGCTGATGTGAGCCAGGGGCTTTAGCCCGCCGAGAAACAAAGATGGGACAGGTCTTTATGCCTGTCCCATCTAAACACCATATCGGGCGATGAAATCCCATCTCCTAAAAACGGTTCAGCCCCCGATCTCTGACATGTTGCGCTCCTGGGGCCATACCTTCTCCGCCAGCCGATGGCGCGGGGGTTTCATATGAGCCCCTTGAGAGATGATCTCTCGCAACTCCGCAAGATTTGCCCCCTGACGCAAGGGGGTTTTCATATCTATCTCCTCGTCGGATAGGAGGCAAGGACGGAGGCGGCCATCAGCGGTGAGGCGCAACCGATTGCAGCCCTCACAGAAGCACTCGCTAAGAGGAGCGATGAAACCGATGGTTCCCTGGGCTCCAGGAAGCCGGTAATAGCGAGCCGGCCCCCCTCCCAGATTAACCTTGGCCGGCTCCAGGCTCCCCAGATGCCTCTCGATCTCTTCTCTTATCTCTCTCACCACTAGCCCTCTCCACTCCATGGCCGGCCCCAGGGGCATAAGTTCGATATACCGCACCTGCCAACCTTCCCTGCTTAGCCGAGCGAAATCGAGGATCTCATCGTCGTTGAGGCCTCGCACCACCACCATGTTGATCTTGAGGGGCGATAAGCCCACCCTCCGGGCGGCGTCGATCCCCGCTAGAGTGTCATTCAACCTCCCCCCCCGGGTTATCTCCCGGAAGCGCTCCTCTTTGAGGCTGTC
>DMLA01000105.1:4762-5150 GCA_003453555.1 Chloroflexota bacterium
CCGTTGGTGGTCATGGAGAGATCGTCGATACCGGGGATGGAGGAAAGCATCTCTACCAGACCAACCACGCCTTTGCGGACTAAAGGCTCACCGCCGGTGAGCCGCACCTTGTTTATCCCCAGGCTGGCCGCGGCTCGAGCCACTCGTTCTATCTCCTCGTACCGCAGCATCTCATGGGAGCGGCGCAACTCTATCCCCTTGGCAGGCCGACAATAGAGGCAACGGAAATTACACCGGTCGGTAACCGAGATGCGGAGATAACTTATGGGGCGCTCAAAAGAATCGAGAAAGGGCATAAACCCTCCATTACGTGCTACATGGTAACGAACAACACCCCATTTTGGCGGCTCTACGGGCTTCTGAGGGGCTCAGCGCGCTTAGGAAGGCG
>DMLA01000217.1:0-3602 GCA_003453555.1 Chloroflexota bacterium
GGGGCCAGCGGTTGCGGGAAGACCACCCTTCTGCGCTGTATCAATGGGCTGATCCCTCGCAGTTACCGTGGCGATCTCGAGGGGGAGATCTATCTTCATGGCCGTTCCACCAGGGGGATGAGTCTGAAGGAGATCTCCCAGAGGGTGGGCACCGTGTTGCAGGACCCAGAGAAGCAGATCCTGGGAAGCCGGGTGCTCAACGAAGTGGCCTTTGGACTGGAGAACCTGGGTCTGCCGCGAGAGGAGATCAGGGCCCGAGTGGATGAGGCCCTTGCCCATTTGGAGATAGACCATCTCAGGGAGCGGGAGACATTCTACCTCTCCGGAGGAGAGAAGCAGAAGGTAGCGGTGGCGGGAACTTTGGCCATGCGCCCCTCCATCCTCCTCCTCGATGAACCCTTGGCCAGCCTCGACCCCGCCAGCGCCCAAGAGGCTCTGCGGCTTATCCGTCGGCTGGCTGACGAAGGGACGGCCATCCTCCTGGTCGAGCATCGAGTGGAGGATATACTTCGTATCGCCCCCGATATGGCGCTCTTCATGATGGAGGGGGAGGTTCGCTACTTTGGTCCCATCGCAGGGTTGGAGAGAGTGGTAGACTACCACGAGGTGAAGTTGCCGGCCCCGATGATCATGGAGAAGGCGACCTACGATGGGAAGGTTCCCGACGTTTTGGCCCGTTTTCTCCGTCCCTCGCCTGAGGGGCGACGTCCCTTGGTGCGCTTTGAGGATGTCACCTTCGCCTACGAGGAGGATAGCCCCCCTGTCCTGCGAGGGGTCAACCTGACCATATACGAGGGCGATGTGATAGCCATCTTGGGCCCCAACGGAGCGGGGAAGACCACCTTAGTGAAGCATGCTTTGGGGCTCTTAAAGCCGACCCAGGGACGGGTCTACGTGGAAGGGGTGGATACCAGGAGGATGAGCGTGGCTCAGGCGGCCAGGACCCTGGGGTATGTCTTTCAAAGCCCTAGCCATATGCTCTTTGCGTCTACGGTGAGGGAGGAGTTGGCCTTCGGCCCTCGGAATTTGGGCTTGGATGAGGTCGCCATCGAGGAAGGGGTGGCTCAGGCGGTGGGGATCCTGAACTTGACCGGCTTGGAGGGCTTTTCCCCTCTAACCCTCAGTTTCGGGCAACAGAAGAGGGTCAGTATCGCCGCCATCTTAGCCATGGGCTCGCAGATATTGGCCATGGATGAGCCCACCGCGGGACAGGATTACAAGAATTATATGTCCTTTATGGATTCTATTCTGCAACTGCCTGGCTTTGCCGCCATCCTCTTTATCACCCATGATCTCGATCTGGCCGTCTGTTATGCTAACCGGGTGGTGCTGATGGATGAGGGGCGGATAGTGGCCGATGGGCCACCCCAAGTGGTGCTCTCTCAACCCCATCTTCTGAGGGGGTGTCATCTTGTACCCACATCCCTTCTGGAGAGCAACCTTGAGATGTTGCCTAAGACGGGCCGCTTCATGCGGGCGGAACTTCTGGCCCAGTTGGCTCAATCTGGAGCATAGGGTCCCGTGCCGGGGGGAGGGACGCGGGGCCATTATGCAAATATTAGAGGAGGTGTAAAGATGACTGGTACCATGAAGAAGGCAGTGACTTGGCTTGTAGTCCTGGTCGTTTTCGTGGCCCTCATGGGGATTGCAAGCCTGCTCACTGGCCCGGAGGGGGCGAAACTTCAGGGGCTCGCCTGGATACTCTGGACCCTCATCGCGGCGGTGCTTATCTATATCGTCTATTTTGCCACCGCCGAGAGCGAGGCCTGGGTGGTGGGCACCCGAGAGGTGGTCTATATGGCCATCGGCGCAGCCTTATATGGCGTCCTGACTTGGTGGGCTAATGCGGCGGCCCTGCCCTCAGTGAGCCTGGTATCGCTCCGTCCCACGGTCTGCTTGCCCATCTTCTTCGGTTTCGTTTTCGGGCCGGTGGTGGGTTTCTTCACCGGTGCGGTGGGCAACATCTTGGGCGACTTTCTCACTGGCTGGGGCGTCTACCCAGTATGGGATATTGGCAATGGCTTCATGGGCCTGGTGCCAGGCTTAGTTCTGCTCTTCGCCGATAAGAGGCGGAGCCTCAACTTCCTAACTATAGTTGTGGCCATCCTGGTCCTCATCGCCATGGCCATCGTTCTCGTCCAGCCGGTGATCCCTCACCCCTGGACTGGCGAGGAGGTGAACTTCGGCCTCTGGGCGTGGCTCTTCCTCATCGGTGGCGCGGTGGTGATCGCTGGCCGTTTCCTCTTGGAGGGGGCGGGGCTCGATCTGGCCGCGGTCAATATCTGGGGGACCTTGGGGATCATCATCGGCATCGGCTTCGCTTCCATCGCCGATATCTGGATCAATGGCTACACTTTCTTCGTGGCCATGGTGGGTGAGTTCGCGCCCGCCGCGGGCTCCAATATCCTAAACGCCATGATCCTGACCCCCATCCTCTTGGCAGCCTATCAGGCTGTGCAGGCGCGCACAGGAAGGTAGGGAGGGCAGATGTTAGTCGCCTGGAAGTACCGCAAACGGGATACCATCATCCAGAGGCTCGATCCCCGGGCTCGGATCATCTTCATGCTCTCTATGCTCTTCTCCGTCATCCAGTTCTGGGACTTGCGAGTGAGCCTCCTCTTCTTGGCTTTGGCCCTTGCGCAGTTCTTCCTGGCGAAACTCACCTGGCGCGAGACACGACGCGCCTGGTCCCTCATCAGCATCCTTATCGTCCTGATGACCATCTTAACCTTTCTAACCGGGAGAGGCGGGGTGGCGACGGCCTATCATGCCGAACACCTCATTACCCGAGTGGGGCCTTTCTCCCTCCCCTTCTTTGGATGGCGGATCGGCGTCGATGTCACGGTAGAGAAGACGGTCTTCGCCTTCAGCCAGATGGTGCGCATGTTCGCCATCACCACCTTGGCCATCACCATCCCCTACACCATCGATCCGGGCCTTTATGGAGTGACCTTCCGTGGTTTGGGCCTACCCGATAAGTTCGCCTACGCCATGGATCTGGCCTTCCGCTTCGTGCCCAGCCTGGGTCGTGATTTCTCCCTCACCCTCGATGCTCAGAGGGCTCGAGGGTATGAGGTGGAGAGGTTGGAAGGTGGCATCGTGGCCCAGATCCGCAAGTTGGCCCCTTTGGTGGTGCCGGTAACTATCAACGCCATCGTGGGGGGCGAGGATATCGTCGATGCCATGGACCTGCGCTGCTTTGGTATCGGGAAGCGCACCTGGTTACAGGAGTTACGCTACCAGAGGGGTGACAAGATCCTCCTGGCTTTCAGTATGGCCCTCTTTCTCCTCTCCACCGCAGCAAGCATCGCTGGTTATGGCCGTCTCTGGGTGCCCTCTTGGCTGTTTAACCTCACCTAACACCTAATTCACTCAGAACACACTCTTTCTAACGGGGAACCGAACTCGGCTCCCCGTTTTTCTCTTTTCCCTTGACGGCGTGGTTGCAATGTTGTATCCTAACCCACAATATGAAAAGCCGGGCACTTGTTGCTTCTCTTATTGTCTGGGTTTGCTCTCTTGTCCTTGCTGCTCTGCTTTCACCATCTTCGGGGCGGGCTTCTGGCGATTCAAACCTTCTCCAGAATCCGGGCTTCGAGGAG
>DMLA01000217.1:3985-5544 GCA_003453555.1 Chloroflexota bacterium
CGGAGTACGTACACAGCGGAACTTGGGCGGCCTCGTTGAATCGCACCGATGGGCCGGGAGGCGAAATCTATATCTATCAGGACGTAGAGGGCATAATTGGAGGTATGCCCTATGCTCTGAGCGGCTGGGCTACATGTAACTCTGACTTCTGGTGGGTTAAACTAAGGATCGAGTGGCGAAACACTTCAGGGGAGGAGGTGGAATCGGTTGACTCTGACCGCCTAACGGAGGATGAGGAGGAATATCAACTGCTCACTATTCCCAAGGAAGGTGAGGGTGAAAGTGTACAAGCGCCCGCTGCTGCCACCATTGCTCGCATAAAGTGCATGGCCTCCATCCACAATCCCCCCCCGGCGACCCCTGTCTTCTTCGACGACTTGAGGTTCACTTTCCAGGGTTCTAAGGTATATCTCCCCCTCGTGGTCAAGAACTACTAGCAGGCTTTAGATCGAGAATCGACGGCTATGGGGCAGCCCCAGATACCCTTAGCCAGGCTACCACTTTGGTAAGGTAAGGAGCCGATAAGCGCCATTGGCTTTCTAGGAGGGTCGCCCAGGGTGTAGGAGGGGACAGCCAGCCTTTCATAACGAGGGGCAGATGGAGAAAATAGGAGAATTCCGGTTGCACTGAATAGGTCGTGCCATCGGTAGTGATCACTATGGTTCCATGGAGATCGGTCCTGTAGATGGTGGCATCTGCATCCCCGAGCCGCTGGAGGGTTTCTGGAGCAGGGTGCCCGTAAGGGTTCGAGGCGCCAACCGATATGATAGCGACTTCAGGGTCGACCTGGCTCAAGAAGCCAGTAGTTGATGAGGAGTTGCTGCCATGGTGAGCCACCTTCAGAACTTCCGCTTCAAGTGCGGCCTCTCTCCCGAGAATCGCAGCTTCCGCCTCCGATTGCACGTCCCCCGTGAAGAGAAAGTCGATGCTGCCATAGGTGATGCGAAGGACTACCGAGTTATTATTTTTGTCTGAGCTATCTGAGCCCGTCCCAGACATAAGGGGCTCGGCGGGGTTAACAGCGGACGCAGAGATATACTCCCCCCAGGTGAAGTTGTGCCCATCCCGAACACAGGTGGTTATGACCTCTTTCGCTACTAGGAGGGTTTCGAACTCCTTATAGGTGAGGGTGTCAGAACTCTGGCAGTTGAGAAGGGCCTCAGCGACATCCATATTATTGAGGATGGTGATAAACCCTCCCACATGATCGGCGTGAGGGTGACTGAGTACCAGAACCTCTATGTCGGCTACACCATGGCTCTGGAGGTAAGAGACGAGCCCCGGGCCTTCACTCTCTTTGCCGCCATCGATGAGGATATCCCAGCCGTCGGGGGTCTTAATCCAAGCGGCGTCTCCTTGGCCCACATCAAGGAAGGTGACCTGCAATAATAACCCTGTGGCGGCTGAAGGTGTCAGCAGAGCCCAAAGGGCTACACTCACCGCAATGAGGAGTAGGAGAACGATAGCGGCTGGGAGAACTTTATATCGAGGCAAGTTATTACCTATCTCCTATTATACAAAATCACCTCTGCTATGAAAAGGCAGCGGAGGTCAACCGT
>DMLA01000217.1:5904-9161 GCA_003453555.1 Chloroflexota bacterium
GGGAAACAACCACTCTCTTCTCACGGGATTTCGCATGTTAAAGTTCGACCTGCGATACCAGACAAGGCGAAGGGAGCCGAGGGTTTCTTTCCTTGGCTCCCCGCGTGGGATTCACTCTGGGGATGACTTGCCTAGATAGAACAAACGTACTATAATTATAACCAAAGTGGCGGGGTTTGTCAAGGGGTTTGAATGACGAATAGCGCGAATGGGGCGTTTGCGCCGTTGTTTGGGGAGAATGATCTAAGCCGAGAGATGTTGAGGGATAGTGATGATGACGAGGACGACGGCGGCGCTGGCGGTGGTGGTGTTGCTGCTGTTGCTGGTGGTGCTCATCATGGTCATGGTGACGGCGATGTGGGTGGCGGTGGTGAAGGCGTAGGACATGGTGGTGGATGTGGCTATGGCTTAGGATATGGTGATGGACCTGGTCATGGCGTAGGAGGTGACCATGGTGACGACTACCACGGCGCCAGTTCGTTGGTCATCGGCGGAGATGGTGGTCGTCAGGTGGCAGGTGGTGGCCGGATCGGCGGTCGACGCGTGCGTGGAGGTCGGCGGCCGCGCGTCCGGCTGGCTGACTGGCGGTGGCGATGATCGTGGTCGCGGCCGCTATAGGTGGCAAAGCTGACCCCTGAGGGCGTGTTTTGGTGTGGTTTGACAAAAATTTTGGAATATGGTATATTTTGCCGTACGGCAAAAATGGCCGAGGAGCAAAAATTTTGCGCGAGCAACAAGTAATCGAATCAGTCCTAAGGCGCTTCGAAGAGCTGCTGCCAGAGCTAACCTTAAAAGCGCATCGGGAGATTGCTCACAGGACCGGGGTTGCAGACCTTGTACTTGATGTGCAGATAGGCGATGTAAGTCGCAAATTGGTCTGTGAAGTGAAGGGCGTAGGCGAACCCCGTTATCTGCGGTCAGCCATAACACAATTGACCGAGGCCCTAGCGACCTATCCCGATGCATCTCCTGTTATAATTGCTCCCTACATCTCACGCGAGGGTAGGAAGCTGTGCCGTGATCACCAGGTAGGCTACATCGATTTGACGGGCAATATCTTCCTTCGCTTCAATCACGTACTGATAGATAAGTCGGGTGAGGGGCCGCCACCCTCCGTCAAAAGGAAGTACCGCCGGCTCTTCACCCCTGTCGCCTCACGGGTCATTCGTGTGATGCTGGAGAATCCCGAACGCAGCTGGACAATGATGAGATTATCCGCAGAGAGCGAAGTGAGTGCATATACGGTCTACCGCGTTTTCGAGTGGTTGGATGAAAGAGGGTACATAGAGAAGGCAAGAGGGGCTACGAGTCTATTAAAGCCCGGTTACCTATTGGACCTGTGGGCCGAAAACTATGATTTCAGCGTCAATCCTAGCCGAAGCTACTATTCTCTTGCCAAGGGTTTTCGCGCCTTCGGACGGCAATTGAAGGAACTGAAGTTGCCAGAATCTCAAAGATACGCTCTCACCATGCACAGCGGCGCTTCGTTAGTGGCGCCCTTTGTGCGGTTTTCCGACATTCATCTATACTTCGAGGGTGACCCGGAGACAATAGTCCAGGCGCTTGATCTGCGTCCAGTCGAAAGCGGAGGCCAGGTTCATATCCTGACTCCTTACGATAAAGGGGTTTTCTACAATAGCCGCCGATTGCAAGACCTTACGGTGGTATGTAACACCCAATTGTATTTGGATCTCATCAACTACCCGGCTAGGGGCGAGGAGCAGGCTCGCTTTCTTCGAGAGCAAGAGATGCCTTTCTAGACTAGGCAGGGACGGGCACAATGCCGAGATCCGCTGAAGATTATTCGAGCGAGCTTACCCAGATTTCCAAATCGGTCCTTGTTGAAGCGGCCCGAGTTCTCGGGTCCTACCGGAATGCCCTGGTACTGATTGGTGGCTGGGCTCCTTATTTCATCTTAGAAAGCTACGGCGACCCTGATGTAGATTTCCAACACGTCGGATCAATCGATATTGATCTCGCTGTAGATCCTGACGTGCTTGATCAAACGGACTATGCCACCATGGCGAGACTCCTGTCGGATCGAGGGTACACGCTCTCAGAGAAGGAGCCATTCAGGTGGTTTCGAACAGTGGACGATCCCATAACAGGGGAGCCGGTCACCACTGAGGTAGACTTTCTGTGCCCACCGCCACCAAGAGGACAGGGGTGGAAACGCCGGTATCGAGAGTTGCAGCGCGGTCTAAGGGCACACACGCTTCCCGGGTGCCAGATTGCATTCCGTCATTTCTTTCCATTCGCGGTGAGCAACGTCCTGCCTGGGGGTGGGCTTGCAGAAGTCGAGATCAAAGTGGCTGGCGTCGTTTCTTGCCTTGCCCTCAAGGGCCTAGCCCTCGCTGATAGACTCCGCCCCAAGGATGCGTATGATATCTACACCGTATGCGGCTACCATAGAGGAGGGCCGTCAGCGGTTGCCTCTCTGCTTAGACCCCATCTGTCTGATCCGACTCTAAGTGTAGGGCTCCAGGCCATCCGGGAGAAATTTCGGACACTCGACACAGAGGGCCCGTTTTCGGTTGCGGATTTCCTGGCCCGTGACGACCCGGCACGCCATGACTTTCACCGACGAGACGCCTATGAAACGGTTGCTGAGGTTCTGCGACTTCTCGAAATGCTATGATCTCTTGACACGTCTCTACTGCAAGTGCTGGAGCAGAAGCCCCTTCCAGATGAGTATGAAAGGGGCTTTTGAATTTCTCAAGAAGTAAAGAAACACAATATCTGGCATGCATAAGCCAGCAGATGGGGATGTAGCCTACTCCGCGCTTTGGGGTTCTTGAGACACAAAAGCCCCCTCCTGGGGAGAAGGGGGCTTGCAGTCATCCCCTGAAATATAAGGTCCAAAATTGTGAGCGGCGGGGTCTAGTTACTCGACCTTGTAAACCTGGTCGCCTTCCCGCACCTTCTCTATGACCTTGAGCCCGATCGACTGTCCCTTGGTAGCCACCTCTACTTTTTGGTGCTCGATCTCCATGGAGTCGATCGTTTGCTCGAAGTCGCGGATGCCGCCTGTGATGCGGATGGTGTCCCCCACCTTTACGGTGTCGGTGACCTCTACCACGGCCACGCCGATGCGGTTGTAGTAATGAGACACCCTTCCCACTAACTTCTCGGCCACCTCTGACCTCCTTGTTTAATCTAAAAGATTCTCTTCAGGGGGCAACGCCGTTTCGGCTTCCTCCGATTCGCTGGCCTCGGCCCAGGGGAGATCCGCCCGTCGTTCTCCCTTTCGCCGTTCC
>DMLA01000217.1:9487-11159 GCA_003453555.1 Chloroflexota bacterium
TCTCCCTTTCGCCGTTCCTCCTCTCTTCTTTCCGCCTGCCGTCTCTCTCCCTTTCTTCTTTCCTCTTTTCTATGCTCCACTTGGAGGCTCTCAAGGCCTTCTCCTTGCCTTCTTTCAGCCGCTCGGCGTTCCTCTTGCCGTCTCTCTCCGACCCTCCGTTCCCCTTTACGCCTTTCTTCGACCCTCCGCTCCCCCTTTCTCCTCTCTATGCCCCAGGGGGGTTGTTGGGGTGTTTCCCGCCTCTCTTTCAGATCCTCATAGGCTTGGAGGAGGTTTTCAAAGAGTTGGGCGTTCTCGAGGGCGATGGCGGCATAATCGGCTAAGGCCACTAGGTTCTCCAGATCGCTTTCTTGGAAAGGTCGGCCTGCATCCCTGTTGGAGAGACAAAGGAGAGCGATGACTTCGTTTCGTGCCACAAGGGGCACATATAAGAGGTGCTCCACAAGATGGCCCGTTTTCATCTCGCTCCACTCGTGCTCCCGGGGGCCTCTTTGCCTCTCTGGTTTGCCCGTGCTGACCACCTGAGTGGCGACTCTATCTTCCACCACCTCTTGGAGAGGACGAGCATACCTCTCCCCTTGAGCCTTTGCCGCCCTGATCTCGAATCGACCTTCTCCCCCTACTAGAAGGAGAGAGCCTTCATCGGCAGCAGCCAGGTAGATGGCCGCCTCCACGATGCGAGTGAGGACCTTTTCCATCTCCAGGACGGAGATGATAGATTTCCCGATAGCGTGGACATAGCCGGCTTTGCGGACCACTCTTCGAGGAGGGGTGATTCTCTCTTCCTCTTCAAGGGTTTCCTTCTCCGGTGCCCCTTTCAGAGTCCCCTCGATGGCTCCTTTTACATCTTCTGCGGTGAAAGGCTTGAGGATGCAACTCCTCACCCCTTGATTGAGGGCTTCCTCTGCCAACTCCCGGGAGCCGTAGGAGGCGATGATAATCACCGGTATGTGGGGCAACCTGGATTGGATGGTTCTATGGATGGCTAAAGTGGAGGCGGAGAGGAACTGAGAAGCCAGGATTATGAGGTCTGGGTTCTCCCATAAACCTTTGTGCAGACACTCCTCTCTCTCTTTGGCGACAAGCGTTTCGTAGCCGCCGGGTTCTAACACCTGGTCGAGGAAGAAGCCCAAACTACCCGACCGGTCATCGAGGATCAGTATCTTTCTGACCATCTCCCGGCTCCTAAGAAGGCTTTAACCTTCAACCCGTCTCATGAAAGACAGGCACATTCCCTTAAGGCGATTATAACATCTTTGTGAAGCCTTGACAATAGCCATTTTCCACTATAAACCAGCAAGTTGAGGTCCACCGCAGAGGACGGGGAAGGGCAGAGGGGGCTTCGAAGCCTGGTTGATAGCCACTGCCCTCCCTTCATACGGCGTCACAGTAAGTGACAGGGGTAGATTTTAGGGCACGGAGGAAGAGGTTTTGGGCTGCTAGGGGGCTCCCAGTTCCTCCACTGGGACATCGATGTACTTATCTCCCTCCTCGATGAGCATGATGGGGATGTCGTCCCGGATGGGGTATTTGCGGCGGCACTGATCGTTCTGGCAGATGAGCCAGGCACCCTTGACCAGTTCCACCTTCGTCTTGCAGGCTGGGCAGACGAGTATCTCCAGAAGATCCTTACTGACCATTTCGCCTCCCTTCGGCAGATAGTATAACATAC